>JAHEBY010000366.1 GCA_024642025.1 Comamonadaceae bacterium
CTCCACAGATTACCTTGACCCGTTCATCCAGAGGCGGCTTGCGGTGGATGGCAATTGGGCCGTATTTGCACCCAACCCGTATGGCCCCAACACGCTGAACTACTTCGCCAAGGAGCCCAACCCATCAAAACCCACGCGGGACAACTGGCTCGGCACCGATGATCGAGGGCGCGACCTGCTGGCCCAGCTGATTTACGGATTCAGGGTCAGCGTGCTGTTTGCGCTGGCCCTCACGTGCACGGGCGTGCTGCTGGGCATCATTACCGGGGCTGTACAGGGGTTTTTTGGTGGCAAGACCGATCTGGCGTTTCAGCGCTTCATTGAAATCTGGGGCTCCATGCCGGAGCTGTATCTGCTGATTATTTTCAGCGCAGTTTTCGCACCCAGCGTCGCCTTGCTGCTGGTGCTGCTGAGCCTGTTTGGCTGGATGGGGCTATCGGACTATGTGCGCGCAGAGTTCCTGCGCAACCGGCAACTCGACTACGTGCGGGCCGCGCGGGCGCTGGGCGTGAGCAACTGGGACATCATCACGCGCCACATTCTGCCCAACAGCTTGACACCGGTTGTGACGTTTCTGCCGTTTCGCATGAGCGGTGCGATTTTGGCGCTGACATCACTCGACTTTCTGGGACTTGGCGTGCCGCCCGGCACGCCTTCACTGGGTGAATTGCTCTCGCAGGGCAAGAACAACATCGACGCCTGGTGGATTTCACTGTCCACATTTGCCGTGCTGGTGATCACCTTGCTGCTGCTGACCTTTATGGGTGATGCATTGCGGGATGCGCTAGACCCGAGGAAGCAGGACGTATGAGCCTGAACGCCTCCGTTCGCCGTGAACCTCTAAAAGGCTTGGGCGAACCTGCGCCAGGCTCGTACCATACGGGAAACTTGCTCGACGTTCGTGGCTTGCGCGTATCTTTTGGCGGCAAAGAGGTCGTCAAGGGCATTGATTTCTCCATCGCGCCGGGCGAAAAGCTGGCGCTGGTGGGGGAATCGGGGTCGGGGAAAACAGTCACTGCACTGGCCTTGCTACGGCTGGTTTCAAACGCGCGCCTAAGCGGCTACGCCCGTTTCCAGGCTGATTCCAGCTTCGGTGCAGTTGCCGCCAACGGCAGGGGGTTCGAGCCGGTGGATTTGTTGGCGGTGCCTGAGCAAACCTTGCGTGGAATTCGCGGGCGCGACATCAGCATGATCTTTCAGGAGCCGATGACGGCACTGAACCCGCTGTTCACCATTGGTGATCAAATCGCTGAAGTTTTGCAATTAAAACAGGGCTTAGCCCCCGCCGAATGTGCGCGAACAGCTATTCAATTAATAGCAAATACGGGTATCCCCGATGCTGCCCGGCGCGCTGGGGCCTTTCCGCATCAGCTCTCGGGTGGCCAGCGCCAGCGCGCCATGATCGCCATGGCGCTGGCCTGCAAGCCCAAATTGCTGCTGGCCGACGAGCCTACTACGGCGTTGGACGTGACGGTGCGCGGCCAGATTCTGGACCTGCTGACCGAGCTGCAAAAGGAGTACGGCATGGCCGTGCTGATGATCACGCATGACCTGAATCTGGTGCACCGATTTGCAGACCGTGTGGCCGTCATGGAAAAGGGCGTGATCGTGGAGCAGGGGGCCACGCACGACGTGTTTGCCAATGCAGAGCACCCCTATACCGTGCGCTTGATAGCGAGCAAGCCGGTACGTGATGTGGTCGAGCGCGGGGTGGTTGCAACCCCGGCAACGCCCCCGTTGGTGGAGGTTGCCGCCCTTGGCGTCGACTACCCGATCCCCTTGGCCGGGTTCAGCGGGTGGTTCAAAAAGGGAATGTTTTCGGCGCTCAAGCAGGTCGCCTGCCGTGTCAATGTCGGACAAACCCTGGGCGTGATCGGTGAATCCGGGTCTGGCAAGACCACGCTGGCGCTGGCGGTGCTGAATTTGGTGTCGTTTTCCGGGGCGGTATCAGTATTGGGGCAATCCTGGGGGGGCAACGCGGCTCACAACAAGGGGATCCGGCGCAGCTTGCAAGTGGTGTTTCAGGACCCTTTTTCTTCGCTTTCGCCCCGCCTCACGGTGCAGGAAATCGTGGCCGAGGGTTTGAAAGTGCATTTCCCTGAACTATCTGCAATTGAACGTCAGGCCAGGGTGCTGGCGGGGCTGGCTGAGGTGGGCCTCGATGAGGGGCACATGCCTGGCCTGCTTGCCCGATATCCGCATGAATTTTCCGGCGGGCAGCGCCAGCGCATAGCTATCGCCCGGGCGCTGGTGGTGCAGCCTCGGGTTCTGGTGCTGGACGAGCCTACGAGTGCGCTGGACGTGACTGTGCAAAAACAGGTTCTTGAACTGCTTCAGCGCCTGCAGCGGGAGCGGGGTCTAAGCTACATTCTGATCACGCATGACGTGGACGTCATACGCGCCATGGCGCATGATGTGATCGTGATGAAAGACGGGGAAATTGTGGAATCAGGCGCCATCGGCACCGTTTTTGGTCATTCCACGCATGAGTACACCCGGACTTTGCTACACGCCGCCGGATAATCCTTTAGAAATCAAGGTACTTAGCTGGAAATTGCGGTACAATCCACACTCACGACCAAACGGGCGGGTATCTACCGCCCGTTTTTTTTGGCCGATTGTTTTTGAGGCAGTTGAATAGACGTGGCATTGCAGGAGATTGTTGAGCAAACGGTGACCGGTCTGGGTTACGACCTGATTGAGGTGGTTCGTTCCGCCGGCGGGTTATTGCGCATCACGATTGACCTGCCGTGGGACGCTCCTGTAGTGGCCAAAGTCAAGCCAAATGCGGGTGACCCTAATTTTGGTGAGCAGTTTGTCACCGTGGAAGATTGTGAGAAGGTTACCCGCCAGCTGCAATTTGCGCTGGAGGTGGATGGGGCGGAATACAAGCGGCTTGAGGTTTCTTCGCCCGGTATTGATCGCCCGCTCAGAGGTAAAGCCGATTTTGAGCGGTTTGCCGGGCATGTGATTGACATTACGCTGAAGGCGCCCATGGGCGCTGCGGCGGCAGGGCAGGTGAGTGCGAGCCGCAAGAAGTTTCGTGGCACGCTGGAACGGGTAGGTCCGCAAACGGGCGACCAAGGTGCGACTGAGGCAGCGCACTGGCAAATCGTCTGGCGGGATGAGCCGGCTGTCAAACCGGGCCAGCGGGTGAGTAAAAAGAGGGTGCCGGCCGCGTTGCAGGTCTTGGGTTTCACGCTGGATGAATTGCGTGAAGCCCGGCTGGCGCCGATTGTGAATTTCAAGGGGCGCGGTGCCGGCGTTGGTTCAGACGCCGCGGTTTGAGGTTTAGAGAATTTTTTTTGTGTTTGAGTTGAATCGAG
>JAHEBY010000367.1 GCA_024642025.1 Comamonadaceae bacterium
CTGTCCACCTCCGAACTCGCGGACACTCTGACGATGGCCGGGCTTGAGGTCGAAGAGCTCAAACCCGTTGCGCCAGCGTTTAGTGGCGTTGTTGTGGGGGAAATCAAGGAAGCCGTTCAGCATCCAAACGCGGATCGTTTGCGGGTGTGCAAGGTTGACATCGGGCAGTCACACTTGCTGGATATCGTCTGTGGTGCGCCCAATGCAAGGGCCGGCGTTCGTGTGGCTTGCGCCACGGTTGGCGCCGTGCTTCCTCCAGGTGAAGACGGAAAATCGTTCGTTATTAAAGTCGGGCAATTGCGCGGTGTGGAAAGTCAGGGGATGCTCTGTAGTGCCCGGGAACTCAAGCTCTCCGACGCCCATGACGGCATCATGGAGCTGGCAGCTGATGCGCCACTGGGTCAGAATATTCGCGAACACCTGCGGCTGGACGATTCGCTGATGACGCTCAAGCTCACGCCCAATCTGGCGCACTGCCTGAGTGTCTACGGTGTAGCCCGTGAACTGTCGGCACTGACGGGCTCACCGCTCGAGTCTCCGGTGTTGCCCTCGCCACCAGTGAGCTGCCAGGACGTGTTGCCTGTCAAGGTTAGCGCACCCGATCTTTGTGGGCGTTTTTCCGGGCGAGTGGTGCGCGGCGTCAATACCAAAGCCAAAACGCCGCAATGGATGGTCGACCGGCTGGCGCGATGTGGGCAGCGCAGCGTGACGGCACTGGTAGATATCTCGAACTACGTCATGTTCGAACATGGGCAACCGTCCCATATTTTTGATTTGGACAAGATTCACGGTGGCCTTGACGTGCGCTGGGGCAAGCCGAACGAAACGCTCAAGCTCCTCAATGGAAACACGGTAACGGTGGATGAGACGGTTGGCGTGATTGCTGACGCGTCTGGCGTAGAGTCGCTCGCCGGCATCATGGGTGGCGACGCCACGGCCGTCTCGGACGATACGCAAAACGTCTATGTCGAGGCCGCCTTCTGGTATCCGAAGGCGGTTGCCGGGCGGTCCCGGCGCTTCAATTTTTCGACCGATGCGGGGCATCGTTTTGAGCGCGGCGTCGACCCCGGGCAGACCCTTCAAAACATTGAGCGCATTACGCAACTGATCGTCAGCGTCTGCGGAACGCCCAATTCACAAGTTGGCCCGATCGATGACCAGATCGTCAACATGCCGCTGGCCAAGCCCGTAACCCTGAGGGCCGCACGCGCCAGCAAAGTTGTCGGCATGACACTGACGCCGTCGCAGTGTGCCGACGCATTGAAACGACTGGGCTTGCCGGTCACACAATCTGAAACTGCGTCCGGTGCCTTGATTACGGTCGTGCCGCCAAGTTATCGTTTTGATCTTCAGATTGAAGAGGACCTGATTGAAGAGGTTGTGCGAGTGGTGGGATACAACAACCTGCCACAAACTCCGCCGTTGGCGCCGATCACCGCCAAGATCAAAACCGAGGAAACGCGTAGCGCATTTTCGGTGCGTCGCGCGCTGGCAGCACTGGGGTATCAGGAAACCATCAATTTCAGTTTTTGCGAAGCTCGGTGGGAGCAAGAATTGGCGGGAAATAACAATCCCGTCAAATTGTCCAACCCAATTGCCAGCCAGATGAGCGTCATGCGTTCTACCTTGTTGGGCTCATTGCTTCAGGTTGTGAAGTTCAACCTGGATCGAAAGGCGGAGCGGGTGAGGGTGTTCGAGCTCGGTCGAGTGTTCATGCGCGACGCAACAGTGAAAGACACTGACACCACAGTCGCTGGCTACCACCAACCCATGCGTGTATCCGGCGTGGTGTGTGGCGACGTAGATGAACTGCAATGGGGTAGTAATGCCCGAGGTGCGGATTTCTTCGACGTCAAGGGAGACGTGGAGTCGTTGCTGGCGCCGTTGACGCCAGTTTTTGCTGCTTCGGAACACCCGGCCATGCATCCTGGCCGTTGTGCCAGTATCTCCGTCGCCGGACAGGCGGTGGGCTTTGTCGGTGAGCTCCATCCGAAATGGCGTCAAGCCTATGAGCTGGCGGTGACCCCCGTCATGTTTGAACTGGACCTGCAGGCTACTTTAAAGCGTCGCGTGGCCTCATTCACGCCGGTTTCCAAACACCCGTTGGTAGAACGCGACATTGCCGTGATGGTGGCTGAAGGGGTGACCCACGCAGCCCTCATGGCTGCAATTTGGGCCGCACCATCCATGGGTCTGCTGCGAGACGCCACGTTGTTCGATGTCTATCGTCCCAAGTCGCCAGCAGTCGGCAATGAAAAAAGCCTGGCTGTTCGCTTGACGCTCGGCAGTGACACGGCTACGCTGGCCGACGAACAGATCGACAGCTGCGTGCAGTCCATTGTTGCGCAGCTTGTGTCAACATTGAATGCTCGCCAGCGCGCTTGAAAACGGTAACGGGAGCACGGTATGGAATTCTCTGTTGAAAGCCTGGAGACACCAGCGCTCACCAAGGCTCAGCTGGCCGAGCTGCTTTTCGAGCAAATTGGCCTGAATAAGCGCGAATCCAAAGACATGATCGACGCGTTTTTCGATCTGATCTCGAAGAGTCTCGTCGATGGTACTGATGTCAAAATCTCTGGCTTCGGGAATTTCCAGATCCGTACCAAAGCGCCACGGCCGGGGCGAAATCCGCGGACTGGGGAAACCATCCCCATTGAAGCGAGACGAGTCGTGACGTTCCATGCCAGTCACAAGCTCAAGGATCAAATTCAGGACGACCGCCGCGAATAAGCTGGCTGTGCACCGCATTGGTGCATCTGGATGGTGCGCTTTGTCACAGACTTCGATGAATTTCACATCTCGAAGCTCAAAAACCCCTTTGCTTGTTGTTACAACTTAGAGTAACCTTGAAGCATTCGTTCGTACAGCATTGATTTCAATGGAAAATACGCTTCCATCCATACCGGCAAAACGCTATTTCACCATCGGTGAGGTGGGGGATTTGTGTGGCGTAAAGCCCCACGTGCTACGGTATTGGGAGCAGGAATTTACCCAGTTGCGCCCGATGAAGCGACGGGGAAACCGGCGGTACTATCAGCACCACGAAGTGCTGATGATCCGTCGCATACGTGACCTGCTCTATGACCAGGGGTTCACGATCAGTGGCGCCAGAAACAAGATGCAGGAGATTCTGCAGCTTGAACGCGATAAAAAGCGAAACGGCGAGGTGATGCTGGACGGGGTCGAGGTCATAGACCTGAGCGATTCGGTGCTGCCAGATTTTGACGACAGCCAATTTGAGAGTCAGTTTGAAGGCCAGTTCGAGGATCGGCGCGATGCGTCCGCCGACAAACTCTCGCTCGTGCGCCGCGAACTCTCAGCAATC
>JAHEBY010000368.1 GCA_024642025.1 Comamonadaceae bacterium
CCAGATACAGGTCTGCCTCGGGGCCGCCGTCCTCATGGCCACTGCCTGGGTGGGAGGTCTTGAGCACCGTGGTGTGCGTGGTGCCAGAGTCAAACCATACTTCGAGGATGTCAGAGCTCTTGCTCCACTGAGCGACGGTGCTGGCATCGTCAATGCGCTGCAGAATTTCAGTGGTGCCGAGTTTGCTCCACGCCTCGATACCACCCTTCTCGACCACTTCAGCGGCCAGATCGATGATCTCGGGCGTGCGCGGATGCGGCTCACCCGTGTCTATGTCAAGCAGGAAGGGCAGCGGCACGCCCCAGCTGCGCTGGCGTGATATGCACCAGTCTGGCCGGTTGGCAATCATGTCGCGCAGGCGCGCTTTGCCGTTTTCCGGGTAAAAACTGGTTTCCTCAATCGCGGCAAGCGCAGTCTGCCTCAAAGTCTTTGGCGCTTTATCCTTGGTGAAGATCCCTTCACCTTCGTCCATGCGTACAAACCACTGCGCCGCGGCGCGGTAGATTACAGGCGTCTTGTGGCGCCAACAATGCGGGTAGCTGTGCGTGATGTCCTGAGTCGCAAAGAGGCGCCCGGCAACTTTCAGGGCGTCAAGGATGACTGGTACGGCCTTCCAGATATGCTGGCCACCGAATAGCGGGAAGTCTGCAGCATAGGCCCCGTTGCCTTGCACCGGGTTGAGGATGTCGTCATACGCCATGCCGTGTGCGACGCAGCTGTTGAAGTCGTCCACGCCATAAGCAGGGGACGAGTGAACCAGGCCTGTTCCGTCGTCAGCGGTTGCGTAGTCGGCCAGATAAATGGGACTAAAGCGCTGGTACCCGGCATCCAAGTCATAAAGCGGGTGCTTGAACTTGATCAGTGCCAAATTTTTGCCCAAAGTTGTGGCCAGCACCTCGCCAGCGAGCTTGTAGCGCGCGAGGCACTTCTCGACCAGAACCGCGGCAAGAATCAGCAAACCGCGCTCGGTCTGCACCAGCGCATATTCCAGTTCCGGGTTCAGATTCAGTGCCTGATTGGCCGGAATGGTCCAGGCTGTGGTGGTCCAGATCACGGCGAAAGCAGGCTCGTCGAGACCGGGCAAGCCAAAGGCAGTGGCCAGTTTGGCTGGCTCGGAACATTCAAAACCTACATCCAGCGTGGAGCTTTTCTTGTCCTGGTACTCAATCTCAAATTCCGCTAGAGAGGAGCCACAGTCAAAACACCAGTAGACCGGCTTCAAACCGCGATAAACAAAGCCGCGCTCCATGACGCGCTTGAAGGCGCGGATTTCAGCGGCCTCGTTGATGAAATCCATGGTCTTGTAGGGATGGTCCCACTGCCCCAATACGCCCAGGCGTTTGAAATCGACCATTTGCTGCGTGATCTGCTCTGTAGCAAAGGCACGGCTTTTGGCTTGCATCTCGTCACGCGGCAGGTTGCGGCCATGTAGTTTTTCTATGGCGTTTTCGATCGGAAGGCCGTGGCAGTCCCAGCCCGGGATGTATTGCGCGTCCAGCCCTTTGAGCTGGCGCGCCTTGACGATCATGTCCTTGAGAATTTTGTTAACTGCGTGCCCGATGTGAATTTGCCCGTTCGCATAGGGTGGGCCGTCATGCAGGATGAACTTGGGCTTGCCTTGTCGTACATCGCGCAGCTTCCTGTAGAGCCCCTGCTCGTCCCATTGTTTGACCCATCCGGGCTCCCGTTTGGGGAGATCACCCCGCATGGGGAATGGCGTATCAGGCAGGTTCAAGGTGCCACGGTAATCAGTTTTTTCGGTCATAGCAATGGGGTTGCGAAGGAGCAGATCAGATCGAGGCGGATCAGGACGCCAGCAAAGTGCCCGTCAATCGGTGGCTGGCCAAGATATCCTGGAAACGGCGAACCAGCTTGCTTGCCCGATGGTGCGCGGGCAGTAACGAGGCTGGTCGCCCTCTAAATTCGATCACGCGTGGTCTGACGGTGGGTTTCTGCGTGCATGGAGGCGAAATACGCACGTGCATCCGCGCAGTCTTTGGCAATGCCGGTTTGAAGGGCCTCCAGACTGTCGTATTTCAACTCGTCATGTAGTTTGTGCAGTAGCTCCACACGCACGATTTTACCGTAGCCGCCGTCTCCCCCCAGAGTTGCCGGCCAGTCCAGGCAGTGGGTCTCCAGGAGAACGCGGCCACCGTTCACATCACCTGGGTCCAGCGACGGGCGTATGCCAAGGTTGGCCACGCCGGGCAGCGGCTGTTCCGACAGGCCCAGCACCCGAACCACAAAAATACCGCTGGCCGCGGGTTTCCAGTGGGAGAAGCGCAGATTCAGCGTCCTGAAACCAAGCTCCCGACCCAGTTTTCGACCGTGCACGACATGTCCGGAAATGCAATAGGGGCGTCCCAGCAGGTTGGTCGCGTCCTGCATGCGACCGTCATGCAGGGCAGCGCGCACAGCGGAGCTGGAAACCCGCATGCCGTGAACTTCATAGCTGTTCATGCGTGCCACGTCGAACCCGCTTGCCAGGCCTGCAGCGTCCAGCATGGCATAGTCTCCGGCCCGCCTGGCACCAAATCGGAAGTCATCACCGACCAGAACGTAACGGGCGCCAAGGCCACTTACCAGCACCTCGTCGACAAACTCCTGTGGCGAACGCCCCGCAAGCCCAGCGTTAAATGGCAGCACGACGGTTTGATGAGCGCCACAATTGGCCAGATCCGTGAGTTTGTCCCGAAGGGTTCCAACCCGTGCAGGCGCCAGGTCTGGCTGATGGTTGAGGGCTGCGAAATAGTCGCGCGGGTGGGGCTCAAAAGTCAGCACACAGCTTTGCACCCCGCGCTGTTGCGCCTCGCTGTTCAAAAGGGCGAGCATGGCCTGATGGCCCCGGTGCACGCCATCAAAGTTGCCAATCGTCACAGCACAGGCAGGCGCAATACCCGGATGATGAAAACCGCGAAACACTTTCATGGATCAGTTATCTTTTTGATAGCGGATTACGCTTTGACATTGAGCTGTCACACGCAACTTGCATAAAACAGGGTATATTGTCGCCTAGCACAAGAGCGGTTTCCGTCCGCACTTGTGCCGCAGAGATGTGCATCCCGGCCAAGCGGTTTTTTCAACTGTTCAAGGAGGCGTGTTTTGAAGGTCTTGAAGCTGTCCGCCCAAGGGCTTCCCCAGTCATGGATTTCAATGGAGCAGGCTGTGATCCACTATGCCTGCGGCGATGTACGCTGGGAGTCGGGTGGTGAGGTGGCGGTGTTCCATGGCGGCCACAATGCCGTCACGGGCCAGCAGTCCATCATTGCGGTCAACAGCATCATCGGCACGCGCGGGGTGCCCAATATCAATCCATT
>JAHEBY010000034.1 GCA_024642025.1 Comamonadaceae bacterium
TACCATGCGCTGTGCCGCCCAGCTGACAGCTTCGCCATCCACGCCTTCGCGAAACAGATCGCTCTTGAGTAAAGCACCCATGGCAGGGCGAGCCCGCCGCCAGGGCGTCTCGCTATCCTTAAAGATCAAATGGGTCGTCTCATTGAGGCGACCGGGGCAGGATGGTCTGCCAGCGCGCAACCAAGCCTTCTGGACACGTCCTCCATTCCAAGCGTTGGTGGTGAACCCAAGGACTTCGGTGACCACGCCGATCTGGTCCAGCGCACGGGTCATCACATCCACCAGCACTGCGACGGATTCGATGTGCTCACGCATGGAACCCGAGCAGTCGATCAGAAAACTCACGGCGCTATCCGCCACCGGTACGTACCTCTCCAGGCAAAAAATGCGGCGCTCGGCAGGTGACGTGACCAGCTGGCTGAGCTTTCGACCGTCAATGTAGCCTTCCTCCTTCCCACCGACCCAACCAGCCGGCGCGGGCGTGGCGAGCACAGCATTGAGGTCGCGAGCCAAGCGAGCCACCGAGAGGCCTTGCTGTTCGATAAGTCGGTCCAACCTTTCACGATATTCCTGCAGCACTGCGACGCGAGCCAAGGTGCCGACGTTCACCTCAGCGTCAAATTCCTCAGTGAATATACGGTACACACCGCCCGAGTCAGCGAGCGATCGGCTTTTCCCTGAGCTGGCTGTCGGAAGCCTTTCGTCCCCGTCTTCAACCTCATCATCGAAGTCCATCCAGAGAGTGAAACGGTCCGGGCTACCTTCGCCTTCGGCATCATTGGTAGTATTGGCCGCTTCGTCACCTTCGCGCTGCGCTTTCATCATGTCGGAGACCGTCCGGGCAATGCTCAGTGCATGATCGGCGTAGGCGTTCTGGTCATGCCGTGTGCGGCGCAGGCCGGCCAGCGCGTGGCCGAGAGTGGGAACCAGCCCCATGCGAGTGGCTTCAATGGCGTCTTCCGTGGCTTCGACCACCTGCTGCGCTGTCACGCGCGCCCGACAAATCTGGGCCACGGTATATATCAGAATACCTGTGCTGGTGTCTGTTCGGCCACTGTCGTAAAAGGCCATCGACCAAGTTTCAAAGCGGTAGCGGAGGTTGTGAACCATACCCGGCATGTCAGCGGGCACGAGGGCCTCCACTCTAAACTGCTCCAGCATTTCAAACAGCACGCGTTCAACAGGCTCCATCGGGCTCAGGCGTTTGTGCAGCGCTGCGTCAGTCCAACGAAGACGCAGGGCCATGGCATCGGCAGCACCGCGAAACGAGGCGAAGTCATCGACGCTGGGTTTGGGTATGACATGCGGGGCAAACGGCGGTAAAGCCTTCTCGCCTTGATAGAGACGGCGGCCACGAAAATGCAGACTGTCGTCGTCGCTTACGGCCCGAATAGCAGCCGCGCACAAATCGTCAATGCGTTGCTGATGGCGTGTGTCACTGGCAGTGGCAGTGGCAGTGGCAAGATGTTCTGCCATGGCGTTGTCTGGTTCAGCCCGTATGCACGAACGACTCGTCGAGCTCGCGATGGAAGCAACGCTGAAAATACTCCGCCACGATGGGTCGCTCGGCTTCATCGCATTTGTTGACAAAGGACAGCTGGAATGCAAGGCCAGGGTCGCGAAAAATCTCCACGTTCTCGGCCCATGTGATCACAGTGCGTGGTGACATCAAAGTAGACAAGTCGCCCACGCGAAAACCGTTTCGGGTGAGGTCGGCCACAGCCACCATGGAGTTGATCATGGCCTGACCTGCAGCATCAGCATACGCGGGCACACGTGCGGTCACGATGGCCACCTCCTCTTCGCGCGCGAGATAGTTCAGCGCCACCACAATATTCCAGCGGTCGATCTGCGCATGGTTAAGGCGCTGCGCACCATGGTAAAGCCCGTTCAGGTTGCCTTGGCCCACCGTATTGGCAGTGGCGAACAGGCGGAAATACGGGTTGGGACGCAACACCCGGTTCTGGTCCATCAGGGTAAATTTGCCGTCGCGTTCCAGAACGCGCTGGATCACGAACATCACATCGGGGCGACCGGCATCGTATTCGTCAAAGATCAGCGCCATAGGGCGTTGCAGTGACCACGGCACAATGCCCTCCTGAAACTCGGTCACTTGCTGGCCGCCTTTGAGCACAACAGCATCTTTGCCCACCAGATCAAGGCGGCTCACATGTCCATCAAGGTTGACGCGCACGCATGGCCAATTCAGCCGTGCAGCCACCTGTTCGATGTGGGTCGATTTACCTGTGCCGTGCAAACCTTGCACCATGACTCGACGATCACGCTGAAAGCCGGCTAGCAGCGCGAGCGTGACCGCCGGATTGAACCTGTAGGTGGTGTCAACGTCGGGCACATGCTCGTCTCGCTCGGCAAATCCGGGCACCTTGAGATCTGTATCGATGCCAAAAACGTCGCGAACAGACACCGTCTCGGTGGCGCGAAGGGAAGTCAGTTCGTGCATATCCAGCGGTCTCCGGCAATATCAAATTCAAGCGCTTGCACTGTTACTTGTATTGTGAATGGCGCCTTGCCCAATGCGGCTAAGCTCGTTAGCAGCGCGATGCAGGGCGGGCAAAAGTTGCAATGCCTTTTCCGGGCCGAGCCGCATGATGGGTGCTTGCACTGCTATACAAAGGTTAGAACGACCGGTGGAAGTGGGCACCAGAACCGCAACGCACAGCAAGCCAGGCAAGAATTCCTCGTTGTCCAGCGCAAAGCCCTGCCGCTTGACTTGTTTGATTTCGTCCTCCAAAGCGTTCATCTTTGTGATCGTTTTAGGCGTGAACGCTTCAAGCGGGGTGTTAGACAGCAGGCGTTGACGTTGGGCGGGCGTCATGCTGGCCAGAAATACCTTGCCGCTCGCTGAACAATGCACCGGCACGTGCGAACCCGACCGCAAGTAAAAGCGCAACGGAGCAGGCGTTTCCACCCGATCAAGGTACATCACCTCGCTGCCGCTCAAGGCTGTGAGGTTGCAACTCTCGCCCACTTCATTCACCAACGCGCGCAACACACCGTGGCGGGCACCGTGAAAAGTGTCATTGAGCAGGAGATTCTCGGCCAGTTTGCGCAGTCGCACGCCGGTGCCGTATTGCCGGTTGTCAGCACTGCGTTCCAACAGGCCGGCGCCCTCCAGTTGCTGCAACATACGGTGTAGCGTCGGCTTTGGAATACTGGTTTCCTCTGCCAGGTTTTGCAGTGAGAAGAATTGATCCTTCGATGCGACCACCTCCAACAGCGCAAACAAGCGCAAGGTGGGCGTATCACCGTTGATTTCGACTGGTGCAGGACTGAACACGGTCACGCTTTTCATAGGTTCAATAATATCCTAATTTCATAAAATGAGAAAAATTATTCCAATAAACGAGATTTTATTGACTATTTTGCAAATTCGTCCTACATTCCAAACCAGTTCGTAAAGTTGCAAGACTCATATTGCATTCACGACTATTCACAGTCCATTCCAGCAGGAGATTTTGATGAAAAAAAGCCCCACCGACACCCGCACCGTCGTCAGCGGCATGCAAAAAATGACGCCGTCCGAGGCCTTTGTCGAAACCCTGGTCGCCAACGGCGTCACTGACATGTTTGGCATCATGGGTTCCGCTTTTATGGACGCCATGGACATTTTTGCTCCGGCAGGCATTCGTCTGATCCCGGTGGTGCATGAGCAAGGTGCTGCGCACATGGCCGATGGCTATGCCCGGGTGTCCGGCCGCCACGGAGTGACCATCGGTCAGAACGGCCCCGGAATCAGCAATTGCGTGACCGCCATTGCTGCGGCTTACTGGGCGCACAGCCCGGTCGTGATCATCACGCCCGAGACCGGAACAACCGGTATCGGCCTGGGCGGTTTCCAGGAAGCCAATCAGTTGCCGATGTTTGAGGAATTCACCAAATATCAGGGGCATGTCACCCACCCCAAGCGTATGGCCGAGTACACGGCGCGCTGTTTTGACCGCGCCATGAGTGACAACGGGCCCACCCAGCTGAACATCCCGCGCGACTATTTCTACGGGGAGATCGAATGCGAGATCCCTCAGCCGATACGCGTGGACCGTGGTGCTGGTGGCGAAGCCACCCTGGCTGCTGCTGCAGAATTGCTGGCCAAGGCCAAATTTCCGGTCATCCTGGCCGGCGGCGGTGTGGTCATGGGCAATGCGGTGGAAGAGTGCAAGGCCCTTGCCGAACGCCTGGGCGCGCCCGTGGTGACCGGCTACTTGCGCAATGACGCCTTTCCTGCCAGCCATGAGTTGTGGGCTGGCCCTTTGGGCTACCAAGGCTCCAAAGCAGCGATGAAGCTGATCGCCCAGGCAGATGTGGTTATCGCGCTCGGCTCCCGCATGGGCCCATTCGGCACCTTGCCACAACACGGCATGGACTATTGGCCTAAAACGGCCAAGATCATCCAGGTCGAAGCCGATCACACCAACCTGGGTCTGGTCAAAAAAATTACCGTCGGCATCTGCGGTGATGCCAAGGCCACAGCTCAGGAGCTCACCCAGCGCCTGGTTGGCAAGACCCTGGCGTGCGATGTCACCAAGGGCGAGCGCGCCAAGACTATTGCCAGCGAAAAGGCTGCCTGGGAAAAAGAATTGGACGAGTGGACCCACGAGAAGGATGCCTTTAGCCTGGACATGATCGAAGAGAACAAGAAGGAGAAGACATTCAACGGCGGTGATTACCTGCACCCCCGTCAGGTACTGCGCGAGCTGGAAAAAGCGATGCCTAAACGCGCCATGGTTTCCACCGACATCGGCAACATCAACTCGGTGGCCAACAGCTATCTTCGTTTTGAAGAGCCGCGCAGCTTTTTCGCCCCCATGAGCTTCGGCAACTGTGGCTACGCATTGCCCACAATGATCGGCGCCAAGCTGGCTGCCCCGGATCGTCCGGCAATAGCCTACGCCGGTGATGGCGCCTGGGCCATGAGCATGGTCGAAATTCTGACTGCCGTACGTCACGACATTCCTGTTACCGCCGTGGTTTTCCACAACCGCCAATGGGGCGCCGAGAAAAAGAACCAGGTCGACTTTTACAACCGTCGTTTTGTAGCCGCCGAGCTGGAAAACGAGAGCTGGTCGGGAATGGCAAGAGCCATGGGTGCCGAAGCCATCGTGGTCGACAAGCTGGAAGACGTGGGTCCGGCACTGAAGAAAGCCACTGACATGCAGATGAACGAAGGCAAGACCTGCATCATTGAAATCATGTGCACCCGTGAGCTGGGTGACCCGTTCCGCCGTGATGCTCTTTCCAAGCCCGTGCGCTTGCTCGACAAGTACAAAGACTACGTCTGAGTACCGGGCGCAAGACCATGACGCAAACGCATGCGTCCCGCCCCGTCGATACCAGCCCGTTGGGGGCGCAACACCCCCGCCTGCTGGCGTTGATTAACAAAGCCAGGGAGCAGACAACCGCGTCTCCCCTTGCTCTGGGCTTGGTCTATCCGTGCGACGCGCTGGCCATGTCGGCCGCTGCAGAGATCAAACGCAACGGTATCGCCCGTCCGGTGCTTATCGGTCCGCGCGACGCGATCGCACGTGCTGCGCAAGCTGCCAATATCAATTTGGCCGGATTCGAGTGTGTGGAGCCGGCGTCGTCTGAGCCCGCCGCTGCAGCCGCCCATGCTGTTCACCTGGCTAAAACAGGTGCGCTGGCCTCGCTGATGAAGGGCTCGCTCCACACCGACGAACTGATGTCTGCCGTGGTACATCGTGAAACCGGCCTGCGCACCGGCAAGCGTATCAGCCACGCATTTGTGTTCGATCTGCCTCGCTATCACAAGCTTCTTGCGCTGGCCGATTGCGTGGTCAATATCGCGCCCGACCTCAAGACCAAGCATGATGTTCTGGGCAATGCCGTGGCACTAATGGAAAAGCTTGGCGTCACCGCACCCAAGGTAGCCATTGTTTCGGCGGTGGAGTCGGTCAATCCCGCCATTCCGGCCACGCTGGATGCGCAGGCGCTGGTGCAGGCTGCGACGGAAGGCAGCTGGCCCGGTGTGCAGGTCGAAGGGCCGTTTGGCTTTGACAATGCATTTTCTGCAGACGCTGCGCGCATCAAAGGCATCGAGTCCCAGGTAGCTGGCGATGCCGACCTCATGGTGATGCCGGACCTCAATGCCGGTAACATGCTCTACAAGAGCTTCGTGTATGTAGGCGGCGGGGAATGTGCGGGCTTGGTGCTGGGTACCAAGGTACCCATCGTGCTGACTTCGCGTGCAGATTCCCTGACATCCCGCCTGGCATCCGTCGCGCTGGCTGTACTGTTCGCTTCGACACACTGAGCAAAGGATTTCCGTGTTCAAATTTTTGTCCTCCGAGCCCCTGCACGATCCGCTGGCGTCACCCAAGCCCACGGCCAACACCGAGGTCAAGTGCACCACCTGCTACATGTGCGCCTGCCGGTGCGGAATCCGTGTGCACTTGCGCGACGGCGAAGTGCGTTATATCGACGGCAACCCGAATCACCCATTAAACCAGGGCGTTATCTGCGCCAAGGGTTCGTCCGGAATCATGAAACAGGTGTCGCCCGCGCGCCTGACCCAGCCGCTGCTGCGCAAGCCGGGCAGCGAACGCGGGGCGGGCGAATTTGACGTCATCTCCTGGGACCGCGCCTACGATTTGCTGACAGAGCGGCTGGCCAAAATTCGTTCCACTGACCCCAAGAAGTTTGCACTTTTCACGGGGCGAGACCAGATGCAGGCGCTGACCGGCCTGTTTGCACGCCAGTTCGGCACTCCCAACTATGCGGCACACGGAGGTTTCTGCTCGGTCAATATGGCGGCTGGCATGATCTACACGGTGGGTGGTAGCTTCTGGGAGTTTGGCGGCCCGGATCTGGACCGTGCCAAGCTTTTCGTCATGCTAGGCACGGCGGAAGACCACCACAGCAACCCCATGAAGGTGTCGCTGTCGAAGTTCAAACGCGCCGGTGGCCGCTTCATTTCCATCAACCCGGTGCGCACGGGCTATTCGGCAATTGCCGACGAGTGGATTCCAATCAAACCCGGCACCGACGGCGCCTTGCTGATGGCGCTGTTGCACGAACTGATTTCAAAGGATCTGTTCGATCACGCATTTGTGAAACGCTTTACCAACGGCCCCCAGCTGGTCGTGCTGGACGAGGGTGAGCGGGAAGGCCTTTTTGCCTTTGATCTCAATCCTGAGAAGGGTCCACCTGGTGATGGCCGCCACCCCCACAACAAACTGGTCTGGGATATGGCCAGCCGCAGCATCAAGAACGCTTACCCCGAAGGCATCGCCGATGGTTGCGACCCGGCTCTCGAAGGTCACTACACACTAGCCGACGGCACTCGCGTTGCGCCGTCATTTCAGTTGCTGCGTGAGCGCGTTGCCACCTGCACACCCGAATGGGCAGAGGGCATCACTGGAATAGACGCCAGGCGCATCCGCAAGCTGGCACGCGAGATGGGCGACACCGCCCTGAAGCAGGCTTTTGAATTGCCAATTCCCTGGACTGATGCCTGGGGCAAGGTACACCCCAACACTCAGGCGCGCCCTGTGGCTTTCCACGCCATGAGAGGGTTGGCGGCGCACTCTAACGGCTTCCAGACCGTTCGCTCACTGGCTGTACTGATGAGCATCCTGGGTACGATCGACGCACCAGGTGGCTTTCGCCACAAGGCGCCTTATCCGCGTCACATCGTGCCGAATTACCGGGCCTTCAACGACCCGGCAATGATCAAACCCAACACGCCACTGAACGCCGCGCCGCTGGGGTTCCCGGCAAACCCAGAGGAGTTGGCTATCAATGCAGATGGGTCGCCCATTCGCATCGATCACGCCTATTCTTGGGAACACCCTCTGTCGGCTCACGGACTGATGCACAACGTCATCACCAATGCAGTCAGGGGAGACCCGTACCGAATTGACACGCTGATGATTTTCATGGCCAACATGGCGTGGAACAGTTCGATGAATACGATGGCAGTGCGTGAGATGCTCAACCGCAAAGACGACAAGGGCGAGCACATGATCCCCTTTCTGGTGGTGTGCGACGCGTTTCAGAGCGAGACCGTGGCTTTTGCTGACTTGGTGCTACCCGACACCACTTACCTGGAGCGCCACGACGTGATGGGCATGCTGGATCGGCCCATCTCGGAGTTCGACGGACCGGTCGATTCAGTACGTATTCCTGTCGTCAAGCCGATGGGCGAGTGCAAGCCATTCCAGGAGGTGCTGATCGAAATCGCCTCGCGCATGAAGTTTCCTGCATTCACTACACCCGAAGGGGAGCGCAAATTCAAGGGTTACACCGACTTCATCGTCAACTTTCAACCTGCGCCGGGTATCGGCTTTCTGATGGGCTGGCGCGGCAAGGATGGCGAGTCGCACCTTAAAGGCGAGCCCAACCCCAAGCAATGGGAAATGTACGAAAAGAACAATTGTGTGTTTCAGTACCACATGCCCGAATCCATGCATTACATGCGCAACTGGAACCGCGAATACCTCGACTTTGCCAAAGAGAAAGGCTGGCGCCAGAAGAATGATCCGGTTCAGATCGCGTTGTATTCCGATACGCTGCAAAGTTTCCGTCTGGCCGCGCAAGGCAAGACGTCTGGGCGCCAGCCGCCGGATGAACTGCGAGGTCGCGTCGACACCTACTTTGACCCGCTACCTTTCTGGTACGCGCCGCTGGAAGAAGACGCTACCGATCTCGAGGCATTCCCGCTCAATGCCATTACCCAAAGGCCAATGGCCATGTACCACTCGTGGGACTCACAGAACGCCTGGCTGCGCCAGATCCACAGCCACAACTACCTGCACGTGAACCCGGTCACGGCGCTCGCGGCTGGTATCGCAGATGGCGGATGGGCCTGGGTGGAGAGCCAGTGGGGCAAGGTTCGTTGTATGGTACGTCACAGCGAGGCCGTGGAGCCAGGGACCGTATGGACGTGGAACGCGATAGGCAAGGCTGACGGGGCGTGGCAGCTCGCTCCAGGGTCTGACGAAGCGCGCAAAGGGTTTTTGCTCAACCATCTGATCTCGGAAGAACTGCCATTCCCAGTTGTCAAGAAATCGACGCCCGGCGGCAAGACCATCAGCAACTCCGACCCCATCACCGGCCAGGCCGGCTGGTATGACGTGCGGGTGCGCATACGGCCTGCAGCGCCCGATGAAGAGCAAGTGTCGTTCCCGCAGGTCTCCACCATGCCTGGCACACCCGGCGTAGTAGGCAAAGCGGTGAGGGTGATGACCTACTTTGCAGGACGGAAGAAATCATGATCGAGTTTCAATGGCTCAAAAACATCCTCAAGGGCAACCTGGTAGACCCCCAGCCTGCTGCTTCGCGATCACCGCCGTCAGCAAACCAGCCGCCTGTGAGCGCGCGTGCCTTGCCCGGCGAGACACTGGCCAAGCAACTTGCGCTGGTGATCGACCTTAACGTTTGCGTGGGTTGTCATGCC
This sequence comes from Comamonadaceae bacterium, assembly GCA_024642025.1. Classification (GTDB taxonomy): domain Bacteria; phylum Pseudomonadota; class Gammaproteobacteria; order Burkholderiales; family Burkholderiaceae_C; genus Egaibacter. Next base: position 9,431 of record JAHEBY010000034.1, read on the forward strand.
TGTGTGACCTCCTGCAAGCAATGGAACACCTCTGGCAGTGCAGGACCACTTGCCGACGAAGACCCCTACGGTGCCAACCCGACTGGCACATTTTTCAACCGTGTGCAAACCTATGAGGCAGGCAATTTCCCCGGCACGGACACCATCCATTTTCCAAAAAGCTGTCTGCATTGCGAAGACCCGCCCTGTGTGCCCGTGTGCCCCACAGGGGCGAGCTACAAGCGCAAGGAAGACGGCATTGTGCTGGTCGACTATGACAAGTGCATCGGCTGTAAATACTGCGCTTGGGCGTGCCCTTACGGCGCGCGCGAACTTGACGAAGAGCGCCAGGTGATGACCAAGTGCACCCTATGTGTGGACCGTATCTACGACGAGCAGTTGCCCAAAGAGGACCGAAAGCCCGCGTGCGTGAAGGCATGTCCAACGGGTGCCCGCCTGTTTGGCGACGTGAAGGACCCGGAGTCTGAAGTCTCAAAGGCAATCCGCGAACGCGGTGGATACGCGCTGATGCCCGAATGGGAGACGCAACCGGCGAATCAGTATTTGCCTCGCCGGATAACGCCATCGCAATCGAACTGAATCACCATGCACCCCGCTTTTTCCATTCTTTTTTTCACCACCCTTTCTGGTGTCGCCCAGGGCCTGGTAGTCGCGCTCGCCTTGGCTGTTTTGACAGGGGTCAGCCTGTCGCCCGCTTTTTTGCTGCAGACCCTTGCGCTGGCCGAAATTTTGCTCTTAGGCGGTCTGGGGGCCTCTTTTCTGCACCTTGGCCACAAAATGCGCGCATGGCGTGCAGTTTTAATGTGGCGCACGTCATGGATGTCGCGTGAAGTCATTGCGCTTCCAGCGTTCATTGGCATCGTAGCCATGTGGTGGCTGACCCTGATGGCAGGCGCCACTGGCCCGCAGGTTCGCACGATTGCTCTGGTGCTATTGGTCGGCGCATTCATTCTCTGGTATTGCACAGCCATGATCTATGCCTGTTTGCGCTTCATTGAAGAGTGGGCCCACAGCCTGACTATCATCAATTTCACCCTTATTGGCCTCTCGTCGGGCTCCATTCTTGCCTGCGCAATGGCTGCGATGGCGGAGGAAACTCAAATGCTCCGCGTGTTTGGCCCCGGCGCTCTAATAGTGACTTTAGTGGCCTGGATGACCCGTGTCATGACTTTGCGCCGAAACGCAACACTACGCCATAAATCGACTCTGCATAGCGCGACAGGCATCCAGTCCACTAGCCTGGTTCAAAAATCAATGGGCATGTCAGCCGGGTCATTCAATACGCGTGAGTTTTTCCATGGCGCCAGCGAATTCGCGGTGAAGAACGTCAAACTCGGGTTCCAGTTATTCGCTTTTGCTCTGCCAGCCCTGTGCCTCGTTTGGGGTATGGCCAGCCAAACCATACTGCCCTGGATCATCGCAGTCGTTTGTCAGGCGCCGGGTCTGCTCGCGGAGCGGTGGTTGTTTTTCGCGCAGGCGAAACACCCACAAAACCTTTACTACCAAACCGTTTCTTGAGCGGACGGCGCAGTTTTACGGTCTCACCCGGCCGTTTCCCTCGCCAACGCCTGCAGCATGGCTAACGCCTCACTCTCCGTGCGGTACAGCGCGAGGCCCGGCCCTTCAACCTTCCATCCGGCCCGCAACAAAACTTGCTCCACAGGGAGCTTCATGCCACTGATGTGAAGCTGAATGGCGCGCGCTTGCAGTTGCCCAACCATTTTCATGAAGGCGTCGACTCCCGTGGAATCGATACGGTTTATGGGCTGGGCAAACAGGCAAACGTGGCGCACATCGGGATGGCTGGCCAAATGCTCTCCAACCACCCGTTCAAACTCGGCAGAGGCAGCAAAATCAAGCGCTGCGTCCATTCGAAACGCGTAGGTGTTTGGCGCCAATGGCGGGAGATTCCACAGTTGCCGGTCACGTAAGCTTCCGTCGGGGTGGTAGCCCAACTCCACAATACGAGGGTGCAGGCGCTGGTAGAAAAAATAGCTCATGGCCATCAACACGCCAGCCAGCACACCCCAGTAGAGTTGCGGGGCGGCGAGCAAGGTTATGACAAAGGTGACGCCAGCGGTCACAGCTTCGACCCTAGACACGCGCCAAAGCCGCATAAATTCGCGTGGTTTGATAAGTCCCAAAACAGCAACCAACACGATGGCCGCCAACACGGCTTGCGGCACATGGCGCAGGACTGGCGTGAAAACCAATAACGCCGCGAACACCACCACCACCGAAAAAATTGTTGCCCACCCCGTTTTGGCGCCTGCATACAAATTAAGTGCAGATCGGGAGAATGACGAGCTGGTCGGGAAAGCGCCACTTAATCCTGAAGCCAGTTTCCCAAGGCCCTGACCAATCAAATCCTGATTTTTGTCCCAACGGGCTCCCTGGCGCTCGTTGTCTACCTTTGCGCTTGAGGCAGTCTCCAAAAAGCTGACCAGCGTGACGATGAGGGTCGGCAACACGAGTTGCCCCAGAGTGTCCAGACTCGGCAGACCAGGAATGAACAGCGCGGGCAACCCCTCTGGCAGCGCTCCAACAACCCGCCCGCCACTGCCCTCAAAATCCAGAGCCACCGACACCCCGGCACTGATCAGGACGATCAACAATACCGAGGGAAACGCCGGCTTCCACTTCCGGGCGAGTATCAGCAAGACCAAACTGCCGATGCCAAAAGCGAGCGAGGACCCATGCACGGCAGACAGGTCGAATAGGCTGGACACACCACCTTTGAATCCGAGCAAACTGGTCAACTGCGATCCAATGATCAGTAAAGCAGCGGCTTGGGTGAAAGCCATCAAAACAGGTGCATTCACCAAATTCAGAAGCCAGCCGAATCGGGCAAATCCCAAAACAACCTGCAGAACGCCAGAAAGCAACGCCAACCACACGGCGAGCTGAACCCATTGCGCGCTGCCCGGCTCAGCCATCCCAGTCAACGAGGCGCTGACCAACAGGCAGGTCAACGCGGTCGGGCCAACG
>JAHEBY010000035.1 GCA_024642025.1 Comamonadaceae bacterium
ACGCGCTCACAACGAAATCAACCCGATCGGGCACCTCAAAACAAGGCACCAGTTGGCCCCGATACATCTCGACCTTGCCTTGATGCAAGGCATGCTGGTCGTTGAGAAAGGTGATCATCGTATTGCCCTGTGTCGCCGATGTAGTTAGTCAGTCCGAGTCAAAATCGGGCGCAAAGCCTGACCTGTATGTGTGCCATTCTTGACCACGCCCTCGGGCGTTGCAGCCGCAACAATGCGCCCGCCGCCGTGCCCGCCTTCCGGGCCCAGATCAATTACCCAGTCGGCCTCGGCAATCACGTCCAGATCATGCTCGATCACGATGACGCTATGCCCGCCATCGACCAGGCGGTGCAAAACGCGTATCAGCTTCTCAACATCAGCCATGTGCAGGCCGACTGTGGGCTCGTCCAGCACATACAGGGTATGCGGCGGTCTTTGCCCACGGCGCGTGATGTCGTCGCGCACTTTGCTGAGCTCGGTAACCAGCTTGATGCGCTGCGCCTCGCCGCCGCTCAATGTGGGGGACGGTTGCCCCAGCGTCAGGTAGCCCAGCCCTACGTCCTTGAGCAGTTGCAGGGGATGGCTGATATTTGGCATGGCGGCGAAAAAATCGACCGCCTCATCCACCTCCATCTGCAGGACCTCTCCAATATTTTTTCCACGCCATGTGACGGCCAGTGTTTCGGGGTTAAATCGGGCGCCGCGACAGGTTTCACACAATACCTTCACATCAGGCAAGAAGCTCATACCAATGGTGCGTATGCCCTGCCCTTCGCAGGCTGGGCATCTACCCTCGCCCGTGTTGAAGCTGAAACGGTTGGACGCATAGCCACGAGCCCGCGCTTCCAGCGTATCGGCAAACAGTTTCCGGATGACGTCCCAAAACCCGATGTACGTGGCGGGGCAGCTGCGTGGCGTCTTGCCGATGGGGGTTTGATCCACCTCCAGCACGCGATCAACCGGCTCATAACCCGACACATACTGGCACCCCAGCCAATTCAACTTTTCTCCAGCCGCCAAGCTGTCGCGACCCGCTTTAGTGCTGCGCTTGCTGACAACAGTCTGCACGTTGGCCAGCAGCACGTCGCGTGCCAGCGTGGACTTGCCGGAGCCGGATACACCCGTCACTGCTACAAGTCTTTGAAGCGGCACCCGCAAGTTGACCGATTGCAAATTGTGAAGATTTGCGCCACCCACCTCAAGCCACAACAAGGTATCGCATTTGGCCCCCGATACTCCTCTACGCGCCTGAATCGGATGCCTCATGGCATGCAGCAGGTAGCGCCCGGTTTGTGAGTCTGCGCTGCGCTGAATGTCAGCGACCACTCCTTGTGCTACCAACGCTCCCCCGCGTTTGCCTGCGCTAGGTCCAATGTCGATGATGTGATCGGCTTGACGAATGGTATCCTCGTCATGCTCCACAACGACCAGCGTGTTGCCCTTGTCGCTGAGGTTTTTCAGGGCGGACAGCAGGATCTTGTTGTCTCTGGCATGCAGCCCAATGGTGGGCTCATCCAGCACATAGCAGACGCCCTGCAAGTTGCTCCCCAGTTGGGCCGCCAGCCGTATGCGCTGGGCTTCGCCGCCGCTGAGTGTTGGTGCGCCACGGTCCAGCGTGAGGTAACCCAGGCCCACCTCCTCGAGAAACTCCAGCCGGCTGCGAATCTCGGGAATCAAATCGCGGGCTATATCGCTCTGCCGCTGGCTCAGTCGGTCTTTGACTTCCATGCCCTGCACCCATTTGCGGATATCCGTCACGCTCAGGCGGGCAAGCTCGGTAATGGTCACGCCGTCGATCACATCGCCGCTGCCCGATTGCGCACCAAATTGAACAGCGCGGGCCATTGCGTTTAACCGGGTACCCTGGCAATGAGGACAGGCGGTTTCAGCCAAGTCCTCAATCTCGGGTTCGGCAAAGGTCTGCTCGCGCCCCTTGTTGTTGTGGTCGTCGTCCCGTATCGAATCATCAAAAACTTTGCGCTGCTCTTTGGTCAGCCGCACGCCGGTGCCAACGCATTCCGGGCACCAGCCGTGTTTGCTGTTGTAGCTAAACAGGCGTGGGTCAAGCTCGGCATAACTGGTACTGCAAACCGGGCAGGCACGCTTTGTTGAGAACACCTGCAACTCACCGATCGCCTCCGTTGGCGTCCCGGCCAACATGGCGGCACGCAGGCCGTTCAGGTTGCTGAGCACATGGACAACGCCTTTGCCATGTATCAAGGCTGTAGCCAGCACGTCGCGCAGCAAGCCTTCATTTTCAGGCGTAACGTCCAGACTCGCCACAGGAAGCTCAACAGTGTGTTCCTTGAACCGGTCGATGCGGGGGAACGGCGCAGTAGGCAGAAAATTGCCGTCCACCCGCAAGTGTGTATAGCCACGCGGTCGCGCCCAGTCTGCAAGCTCTGTGTAGACGCCCTTTCGGTTCATTACCAGCGGAGCCAGCAAGCCGATATGCTGGCCCCGAAAGCGCCTCATCAGCTGCTGGGCAATGCTGTCCGGCGTTTGCGGTTGTACGGCGGCACCATCCTTCGTGCAATGCTGCACACCAAGTTTGACGTAAAGCAGGCGAAGAAAGTGCCAGACTTCGGTGGTTGTGCCGACGGTACTTTTGCGACCACCCCGTGAAAGTCGCTGCTCGATCGCCACGGTAGGCGGAATGCCATAGACCGCATCCACTTCCGGCCGGCCGGCCGGCTGCACAATGCTGCGGGCATAGGCGTTCAGAGATTCAAGGTAACGGCGCTGCCCTTCATTAAACAGGATGTCAAAGGCCAGCGTGGACTTGCCCGATCCCGAGACGCCAGTGATGACATTGAACTTGCCACGAGGGATATTCACACTCAAGGATTTGAGGTTGTGCTCTTTGGCATTGACAATCTGAATGAACGTGTCCGCAGTCGCGTCAGGGCGCACGATTTTTGGCGCATTCCCCAGACGGCCTTCCTGCGCCGTGTGTGCGCCCAGACCGAGTGCACTCTCATAATCGCGCAAGGCCTTTCCGGTGAACGAGCTCGGGTGCAAGCGCACGTCGTCGGGCGTTCCTACCGCGATCACCTCGCCACCTGCATCGCCACCGTCCGGGCCAAGGTCGATCAACCAGTCACTGGCGCGGATAACATCCAGATTGTGCTCAATAACCAGCAGCGAGTTGCCGGCGTCCAGCAGCTTGCGCATGGCTCGCATCAACTTGGCAATGTCATCAAAATGCAGGCCGGTCGTGGGCTCGTCGAACATGAACAGCGTGCCACGCCGGGCCGTCGCTTGCCGGCTGGCGCTGGTTGATTTTGCCGCCTCGGCCAGAAACCCGGCGAGTTTGAGGCGTTGTGCCTCACCGCCGCTCAAAGTCGGCACGGGTTGGCCCAGCTTCACATACTCCAGGCCAACATCGACGATCGGCTGCAAGGCACGAATGACATCCCGATCTGCAGCAAAGATAGCTGCCGCCTCGCTGACGGTGAGCTGCAACACGTCAGCCACATTCATGCTGATGGTGCGCAATGGTCCTGCCAGAATAGCCAGCACGTCGCTGCCAGCGCCAAGTGTCTGGGGCGCCTTTCGCTCAATGGTCACTTCAAGAATTTCGGGACGATAGCGTTTGCCATCACAGTCCGGGCAGCGCAGATACACGTCGCTCAGAAACTGCATTTCGACATGTTCAAAGCCAGAGCCGCCACACGTGGCGCAGCGGCCATCGCCACTGTTGGTGCTGAACTTGCTGGCCGTGTAGCTGCGTTGCCGCGAAAGCGGCGCGTTGGCAAATATTTCCCGGATGGCATCCCAGGCTCCAACATAGCTGACAGGATTGGAACGAGCCGTCTTGCCAATGGGCGACTGGTCGACAAACACCACATCGCTGAGTTGTTCCGCGCCCAGCAGGCGGTCATGCAAGCCTGGCGATTCGGTTGCCTTGCCAAAATGCCGCATCAAGGCGGGTGCCAGCACATCTTGAACGAGCGTCGATTTGCCTGATCCGCTGACCCCGGTCACACAAACCAGACGTTGCAATGGAAACTCGACCGTTACGCCCTTGAGGTTGTGTTCGCTGACACCTTCCAGAATCAACCTTGGCGAGCTTTCCGAAACAAGTTGCCTGAAACCCATGCCAACCTGTTTGCGCCCACCCAGATAGGCACCTGTCAGTGTGTCAGCCCCGCGAAGGTCCGTTGTAGTGCCGTCAAATACGATCTGTCCGCCGCGCTCGCCCGGCCCCGGCCCCATGTCAATCATGCGGTCCGCAGCCAGCATGACCGCAGGGTCGTGCTCCACAACCACCAGCGTGTTGCCGGCATCGCGAAGGCGCTGCATGGCCTCAATGATCCGGTGCATGTCGCGCGGATGCAGCCCAATACTGGGCTCATCCAGCACAAACAGCGTGTTGACCAAGGAAGTACCCAGCGCCGTGGTGAGATTGATGCGCTGCACTTCACCGCCCGACAAGGTTCGACTCTGTCGGTCCAGCGTCAGGTAGCCAATGCCCACATCACACAAATACTTGAGGCGGGTTGTGATCTCTTCGAACAGCATTTTGAGCGCCTGGACATCTCCGCCCTGGTGGCTCACACTCATCGCGGGTATTGAACCGTCGTTCTCATCCTGCATCAACTGAAAAAATCGTCGCAACCGGTCGATGGGCAGCAACATCAGGTCATGCAGACACAGACCTGGAAGGGCTTCAAGTTGGTCGCGCGTCCATTTCACGCCTTTCGGCATAAACCGGGCTGACGGTTCGAGCACACTGTCTGCGGCTTCCCGCGTACCAACCCGCCATAGCAAGCTGTCTGTCTTGAGGCGGGCACCGTTGCATACACCGCAAGGTGTGTAGCTGCGGTACTTGGACAACAACACCCGAATGTGCATCTTGTAGGATTTGGTCTCCAGATATTCAAAGAACCGGTTGACGCCAAACCAGTGCTGGTTCCATTTGCCGTTCCAGTTGGGTGATCCACTGATGACCCACTGCTTTTGTTCAGGCGTGAGTTTGTAATACGGAGTATCTCGCGGAATACCCGCCGTCTCGGCGTGGCGCAACAGGTCGTCCTGACACTCCTGCCACGCTGGCGTCTGCATGGGCTTGATCGCTCCGGCACGCAGGGTGACTTTGTCGTTTGGAATCACCAGCCCGTAATCAACCCCAATCACCCGCCCAAAACCCCGGCAGGTCTCGCAGGCACCCACAGCAGAGTTGAAAGAAAACATGGAGGGGAGCGGGTCCGCATACCGCAAATTACTTTCCGGGCAATGAAGGCCCGTCGAGAAGCGCCAGACCTCGTCAGGCGCGCCGTCTCGCACGCAATACACGTTGACGCGTCCACCCCCGCGTTTCAAGGCCGTTTCAATGGCTTCCACCACCCGGGCCGGTTCGGCAGTGCCAAGCCGGAAGCGGTCTGCTACGACATCGAGCACCTTTCGTCGTGTGGCGACCACTGGAGGCGCCTTGCCTGCCACCTTCTTCACCGCCTTTTTTGCAGCCGACTTGCCGGCAGATTCATTGTGCGCATCGGGCACGACATCAACTTCCCGCTCGGCGTGAACCTTGGTGTAACCACTTACTGACAACCATTGCTCGATTTGCTCGGCACTGGTATCAGCAGGCAACTCCACCGGAAACGTCACAACCAGACGAACAGGGGTTTCGCTGTGCTCAACTTTTTCGACCCGAGCCTTCAACTCCGAGTAAATCGTATCTGGCGTGTCGTGTTTGACCCGTTGGGCAGAATCGCGGTCAAACAACTGACCAGTGCGCGCAAAAAGAAGCTTGAGGTGATCGTTGAGCTCGGTCATCGTGCCGACCGTGGACCGTGATGACCGCACCGGGTTGGTCTGATCAATCGCTATGGCGGGCGGCACGCCCTCTACCTTGTCCACCGCAGGCTTGTCCATGCGGTCGAGAAACTGCCGCGCATAGGCCGAGAACGTCTCCACATAACGCCGCTGGCCTTCAGCAAACAAGGTGTCAAAAACCAGACTCGATTTCCCCGACCCACTGGGGCCCGTCACCACCGTCAGCTCGCCAGTGCGAATGTCAAGGTCGAGATTTTTAAGGTTGTGCTGGCGCGCACCGCGAATCCGTATCAGGCCGTTGGGCATAGTGGCTTTTTTAAGTGAAGGCCAAACATTCTAGGCAAGGTGGCCTGACCGTGCCGACTACAGGGTGACGCTGAAAATGTCCCGAGGCGGCTGCCTTAGCGTTTGACGCCCTGCGCCACACTGGCCGCAGCCTGCCAGTTGGAATCGAACCATGTGTCCCCTTCCAGCCAGGCCCTCAGCATCGGAAGGGCGTCCAGACCCCAGAATAGTTTGTCATCCACCTCAAATGTAGGTACTCCGAATACACCTCGGGCAATGGCGTGTTCAGTGTTTGCCTTGAGTTGTGCTTTGACGTCATCCGAGTTCGGGTCGCGTTTTGGCTCCAATTCCTGCACAAGTGACGCGAGACGGGTCGCATCGGCAGCATCGTGACCTCCGCGCCAGACGTGGCGAAAAATGCTTTCGGTCACATAGCGGTTGGGCGTACCGTTTGCATCGGTAGCAACGGCCAGGCGCAACAGGGTCAGCGGATTGAACGGATGCGCGGCGGGTAGCGCCAGCTCGTGGCCCATGCAGTGCGCCTGCCATAGCACCTGCCGGTAGGTCCACTCCCGCTTTCCCGGAATTTCAGCCGGGCCAAGCTGTCCATGGTGCTTGAGTAACGCCGCGAACAGCACGGGCTTATAGGTAACGCCATAGCTGTGCCCCATCAGAGCCTTGGGCAACTCCTCAAAGGCCAATGCCGCATAGGGCGAAATGAAATCCAGATAGAAAGTGATATGTTTCATTTTTCAGTAACTGACAAACGATGCTCGATCCGGGCCCAGACCAATTTCTTCCAGGCGTCGCTGCCAGTACTCCACAGCCTGATTTCGTCGAGCGTGCGCAGACATCCAATGCACAACTCGCCGCTCGCATCCAGACGGCAAATCGACACACAGGGAGAAGGAATGTTTTGATCCATAGCCCTTACTGCTATTGCGTATTCAGCTATATTTATTGAAGCATTCATCGGGTGTTATGCAGGTGCTGCTTCAGTTACATCGGCGACCGGTGCGCCTGTGAGCCCACGCAAATCGTATGGCGCCAATCTGAAAACCGAATGCGGATGGCCAGCAGCGGCCCAAATCGTGTCAAACCGGAACAGCTCGCCATCGACCAAGCTTACCAAGGGCTTGAGGTGACCGATGGGGGACACGCCGCCGATGCTAAAGCCGGTACGGGATTTCACGAACTCAGCATCGGCGCGCCCAATGGGCCCTACCAACGCTGCCACCTTGGTTTCGTCCACCCTGCGGTCTCCAGATGCAACGATCAGGACAACGGCGGCATCGGCGATACGTCGAAAAACAATACTTTTGGCAATCTGCCCCAAAGAAACGCCAAGCGCATCTGCAGCCTGCTGCGCCGTGCGACAGGCTGCATCGAGCATCACCGGCATATGCTCGTGGCCTTTGGCCTGCAACGCCTGCGCCACACGTTGCACGGATTCAGGCAAGGCTTTGAGCTCAGCTCCACACATCTCTTGCATTCAACCCTGCCGCTTGCTCAGCATGGCTTTGGCCACCCGCGATTGCGGATCACGCTTGAGCACATCGCTGATGAATTTGCCGGCGTCAATCAGGCTATCAAGATCAATACCGGTCTCTATCCCCATGCCGTGCAGCATATAGACCACGTCCTCAGACGCCACATTGCCCGTCGCGCCCTTGGCGTAAGGGCAGCCACCCAGACCCGCCACTGAGGTGTCGAACTGCCAGACGCCCATTTCCAGACTGATGAGCGTATTGGCCAGCGCCTGTCCATAGGTGTCGTGAAAATGGCCGGACACGTCATCGATGTCATAGTGCTTCAGCGTCGCCTCCATGGCTCGCCGAACCTTGATGGGCGTACCTACCCCAATCGTGTCTGCCACACCAATATGCTGCACACCAATATCCTGCATAAGCCCTGCGAGCATGTCCACCCGTTCGGGTGCCACGTCGCCCTCATAAGGACAACCTACGGTGCATGACATGGCGCCACGCACCCGAATGCCGTTGGCCAGCGCAGCAGCCACCACCGGACGAAACCGCTCGATGCTCTCGGCAATCGAGCAGTTGATGTTGCGCTGGCTGAATGCCTCACTGGCGGCGCCAAACACCACAATTTCGTCAGGGTGCGACTTCAGAGCAGCTTCAAAGCCCTGCATATTGGGCGTCAGCACCGAGTAGCGCACGCCAGCCTTGCGCTGAACACCGGCCATAACCTCCGCGTTGTCCGCCATCTGCGGCACCCACTTGGGCGACACAAAACTGGTCACTTCAATCTCCCGGAGACCGGCGTCCTGCAAGCGATGGACCAACTCGATCTTGACTGCGGCAGGCACGGCGGCTTTTTCGTTCTGCAGCCCGTCGCGCGGGCCGACGTCCACCAGTTTCACTCGCGATGGCAAGCTCATGTCAACTCCTCAATAGCCTCTTTGAATATCCACAATACCGGCAACCCCTTCGCCGCGCTCCAGCGCGGCGATCTTGCCCACAATCTGGTGAATGCTTTCATCCCGCAGCGTGCGCGCCGACACATGTGGTGTGACATTAATCTTTGGGTGCTGCCAGAACGGATGCGCCTGCGGCAGCGGCTCCGTTCGAAACACATCCAGTGTGGCACCACTCAAGTGGCCGCTGTCAACCAGCGACAGCAAGTCCTCATCCACCAGATGGGCGCCACGCGCAACATTGATGACATAGCCACCCAGCTGCAATTTGGACAGTGTCTCGCGCCGCATGATGTCACGGGTGTCTGGCGTCAAAGGTAGCAGACAAACAAGAATGCGCGTCGCTCGCAAGAAATTGTCCAATTCCCCCAGCCCACCAAAGCACTGGACACCGTTGACAGATTTGGCCGACCGGCTCCATCCATTGACCGGAAACTCAAACGAATGCAAGGCTTGGGCAACGCGCTCGCCCAATGCGCCCAAACCCATGACGCCGACCGGAAAATCGACACGATTGCGGGGTTTGCGAAAGGCCCAATTCTGCTGCGCAGTCTCGGTCTCATAGACGTCAAGCTCGCGAAAATGGCGGACAACGGCCTGGCAAACGTACTCCGCCATTTGGACCGCCATGCCCGCATCATCCAGGCGGATAACTTTGGCCTTTGCGGGCAATTTCAGCTTCATCAAGGCATCCACACCGGCGCCAATATTGAGAATCGCCTTCAGGGCCATCTGCTCGTCCAGAAACTGCTGCGGTGGCGCCCAGACAACGGCGTAGTCAGCTTGCGCTGCGCCCGCCTGCCACTGCGTTACCGTTGCGCCCGGCAGCGCTGCACGCAGTCCGTCCAGCCACGGTTCGGCTTTGGTGTCGGTGCAGCAGAAGGTGATGTGCATGCTTACCCGCTGACGGACGCTGTCAAGCTGACAGGCGAATCAGTTCGGCACCTTCCGTCAGCTGGTCACCCGGGGCAAAAAACAGATTAGTCACCGTGCCGTCATGTGGCGCCGCCAAGGTGTGCTCCATTTTCATGGCCTCCATGACCGCCAGCGGTTGCCCCTTCTGCACCTTGTCACCAACCTTGACGGCCAGAGAAACCACCTTGCCCGGCATGGGCGCAGTCAACCGGCCACCCTCGTCCTGCGCGTCTCCCGCGTGCGAGAGCAAGTCAATTACTATAATTTGTGTAGCACCTTGATTGGAAAACACATGGGTTGAATCGCCATTTCGATACACACTCACGGTGTTTCTACGGTTGGCAAACTGCACGTCAATGTCTCCACCCACGGCTGCCACCGTCAAGGAGCCGGCCATTGGCGCCACATCGCTTGCGCCACCTTCACCGATGGCCAGATGCAGGCCTCCGTCATGCAGGTACGTCAATGCCGCGTTCACGGTCTCACCATGAAATGCAAACGCGAACCGTCGGACCTGCACCCCGTGAGACCGCCAGCCGTCGCGCCGGCTGAAGGGGTCGACCCCTTCAAGGCCGCGCTCGACCAGCAGAATGTGCGCAACGGTGGCCGATACCGCAAGCAGCAAACCAACGGGCTCCTGATTGAACAAAACCGCCTGCTCTCGGGGAATCAGCGCCGTATCCAGCTGGGCGTTCACGAACGACGGGCTGCGCACCACGTGCCGCAGAAACTGGACGTTGGTTTGCAGGCCAACAATATGTGTCTGGCCCAGCGCGGCGTCCATGCGGGCCAGGGCTTCTTCACGGGTCTGTCCGTGAACAATGAGCTTGGCAACCATGGAATCGTAGAAAGGCGAGATGGCGTCACCAGCCGCAACGCCGGCATCCAGCCTCACCGACGCAGTCAGCGCGGCACCGGGCGCAGAGCGCTCAAATCTCACGCACTTGGGCACATTGAAAACCTGCAAGGTTCCCGTTGCTGGCAGGAACTGGTTGTCTGGCGATTCAGCGCAAATTCGGGCTTCAATCGCGTGCCCTGTTATGCGCAACTCATGCTGCGCCAGTGGCAGCACCTCACCAGAGGCCACACGAAGCTGCCACTCAACCAAGTCCAGCCCGGTAATGGCCTCGGTCACCGGGTGCTCAACCTGCAGCCGGGTGTTCATCTCCATGAAAAAGAAGCTCATGGCGCCGTCGGGCTTTTGCTCAACAATAAACTCCACCGTGCCAGCGCCAACGTAATGAACCGCCCGGGCCGCGGCCACCGCCGCGTCGCCCATTTGTTTGCGCATGGCTTCCGTCATGCCGGGGGCGGGCGCTTCTTCCAGCACTTTCTGGTGACGGCGCTGCACCGAGCAGTCACGCTCGAAAAGATACACGTAGTTGCCGTGCGTATCGCCAAACACCTGGATCTCGATATGGCGCGGACGCTGGACGTATTTCTCGATCAATACCGCATCGTCACCAAAGCTGTTGATCGCCTCACGTTTGCATGATGCCAGCGCCGCGTCAAATTCCTGCGGTTTGTCCACCACCCGCATCCCCTTGCCGCCGCCGCCTGCACTGGCCTTGATCAGCACCGGGTAGCCAATGCGGGCAGCTTCTGCCGCAAGCATCGCCGGGTCTTGGTCCGCGCCGTGATAGCCCGGAACCAGTGGCACACCGGCCTTTTCCATCAACTGCTTGGACTGCGCCTTGAGCCCCATGGCCTCGATGGCCGACGGTGGCGGCCCGATGAAAACCAGACCGGCGTCTGCACAGGCCTTGGCGAACTCATCGTTCTCGCTCAGAAACCCGTAGCCCGGATGAATGGCCTCTGCACCTGTAGCCTTTGCCGCCTCAAGGATGCGCTCCCAGCGCAGATAGCTGTCCTTGGGTGCGCTGCCGCCGATGTGCACCGCTTCGTCACATGCGCTGACATGACGGGCATGGGCATCGGCATCCGAGTAGACGGCAACGGTTTGCACCGCCATTCGGCGCGCTGTGGCGGCTACACGGCAGGCTATTTCACCACGGTTGGCAATCAGGATTTTTTTAAACATGGGAAATTTTCAGGGCGCCGGCGCTGGGCTGAACCAGCCACCCAGCCGACGGGCCACAGTTTTCAGAAACTTGAAAAGAGTGATCAGCAAAATCACCATCAGCACCAGCGCAATCGCCAACGCGATGCCAAACGCAAACGGGTAGTTGGTGGCTAGCCACAGCGCACCCACGACCAAGCCGTCTTCGGCAAGGCTGACTGCGATATTGGAGAACGGCTCCGGCGAACCGTTTACTGCCACGCGCGTGGTGGCCTTGGTGGCAAACGACGTTGCTGCCAGCGAGCCACCCAGCAAGGCCGCTGCTGCGCCCATGGTGGCGCTGTCAGCGCCAAACACGCCTGCCGCCAATGCGGCGCCAGCCGGTATGCGGATGACTGAGTGCACCATATCCCACAGTGAATCAACGCCCGGAATCTTGTCAGCGAAGAACTCGATGAACAGCATGAACCCGCTTGCGGTGAGCATCGCGGGATGCTGCAGCACATGCAGGCCTTGTGGCAGGGGTATCCAGCCCATCACGCCCGCAAGCCCGGTCATGAACACCACCGCATACAGCCGCAACCCGCTGGCCCAGCCCAAGGCTGCAGCCAGGGCCAGCAGAGCCGGCATGTCCATGCTTTGCGTGCCGTGCTGCACCGCGCCAGACACGGTACCGGTAATGGTTTGCCAATATTGAAGCAGGTCTTGCATGGTGCAAAGTCCGGGCTACGCGCCCTGCAAATGAGACTCGATTGCCATCATCATTACATCCTGAATAGGCCGAACCGGGTTTCGGCTATGGGCGCGTTGCGCGATGCGCTCAAGCCCAGTGCCAGTACTCGACGCGTATCGGCCGGGTCAATCACGCCATCATCCCAAAGCCGCGCTGTCGCATAGTACGGGTGCCCCTGGCTTTCGTATTGGCGACGGATTGGCGC
>JAHEBY010000369.1 GCA_024642025.1 Comamonadaceae bacterium
GAGTTTTCTCAGTAGCTCAGGCACCAGATGTAGCGAAGCAGCGGAGCGAACGTCCATGGCAATGGCGACGCGCCGCACGGCGCTCCTCGCTTCCAGCTCGACGAGCTGCGTGAACAGTTCGGGCGGCAGGTTGTCAACACAAAAATATCCGGCGTCTTCCAATGCATGCAATGCAACAGATTTTCCCGACCCGGACATGCCGGTAATAAGCACGATTTCCATGGAATGTGTCATCCCCTCAGGTCCGCAGCTGCAGCATTTCTTTGGCGTGGGCAATACGGGTGCCCGACAAATGCTCTCCGCCCAACATGCGCGCAATTTCGGCAACACGCGATTCACCCTGCACGCTTGCAACGGTACTGTGGACGCCTTTGCCAAGTGCCTCCTTGGCCACCACCAGATGATGGTCGGCGCAAGCCGCAACCTGGGGCAAATGGGTAACTGCCAGCACTTGGCGATCCAGCCCCAGTTGCTTCATTAGCCTGCCTACCGTTTCCGCAACCGCACCGCCTACGCCCGAATCCACTTCGTCAAAAATGAGGGTCGGTGCGTTGCCCAGCTGACTGGTCGTCACGGCAATGGCCAGGGCGATACGCGACAGCTCGCCTCCAGAGGCCACTTTGTTGACTGGACGTGGTGTGCTACCGCTATGGCCAGCTACCAGGAAGGACACGTCCTCCAGGCCATATTGCTGCGGGGTTGCCAGAGGTTGGCATTGCACCTCAAACTTGCCGCCTTGCATGCCCAGGCCTTGCATGGCCTGGGTGATGGCTTTTGCCAGCAATGGTGCGGCTTTGGCCCGCGCCTTGGAAATGGCGCGGGCCTCCAACTCGAAGGCGTCACGAGAGGACTTTTCTGCCGCGTCAAGCGCGGCCAGATCGGCCGCGGCATCGAGACGGGCCAATTCAGCTTTCCAGCCGACCAATACATCGGGCAATTCAGCCGGCGGGCGCTTGTATCGACGGGCAAGCGATATCCACAATGCCATGCGCTCATCCAGTTGAGACAGGCGCTGGGGATCCAGCTCGGTATGCCGCAAATACGCCCGCATCGATCGGACAACGTCGTCAATTTGCGCGAGACTGGATGTCAAAACATCGCTCAGCCCTTTAAAATCCGGTTCAAGATGCTGCTTTTGTTGTAGCAACTGGCACGCATTTGCCAGTACGCCCATGACACCCTGGTTGTCGCCCTCCAGTCCGTCTAACACGGCTTGCGCCGCCTCCAGCAACGTCTGGGCGTTGGCCAAGCGGCTATGGTTAATATTCAGATCTTCCCATTCATCTGATCGTGGCGCCAGCTTCTCCAGCTCTCCAATTTGCCAAGCCAGGCGTTCCCGCTCTCGCTGCAGGCTGTCCTGAGCAGCCTGCGCCTCGGCCAGACTGGTTTGTGCTTGCCGCCAACGATGCCAGCTGTCAGTGAGCTTGCTTCTGTCTAGCCTGCCGTAAGCATCCAGCAGGTCGCGCACAGCGTCAGGCCGGGTCAAACTTTGCCAGGCGTGCTGACCATGAATGTCCATCAGCTGCTCACCGATTTCCCGAAGCTGCGCTACGGTGGCTGCGCTGCCATTGATCCATGCGCGACTTTTCCCCTGGCTATCGACGGTTCTTCTCAACAGCAGAAGCGCTGGAGTGTCAAAACCTGCCTCCTGAAGCCACGCCAGGATCGCATCATTTGAGTCAAATTCCGCCGCGACCTCCGTCCGGTTGGACCCCTCCCGAATGACTCCCACGTCTGCCCTTGCACCCGTGACCAGCTGTAACGCATCGATCAATATGGATTTGCCTGCTCCGGTTTCGCCAGTCAAAACGGTGAAGCCATCCGTCAGTTCCAGTTCGAGTTCACTGACGATGACGAAGTCACGCAAGGCAATGCGTCTGAGTGCCATGGTCAAGCCACCCCTTCGTTCCAGTGCAGCTTTTGGCGCAGGGTGTCAAAGTAGGTCCAGCCTTTGGGGTGCAAAAAGCGCACATGGTGGTCGGAACGTGTCACTACAATGCGGTCGCCATGCATGAGTGACGCCAGTGACTGCATGTCGAAATTGGCGCTGGCATCGCGACCAGCTACTATTTCAATAGCAACTTCCGCAACATTGGCGAGGACTATGGGCCTATTTGACAATGTATGCGGGGCAATGGGCACCAGCACCCATCCAGGAATGGAGGGGTGCAGCAACGGACCACCGGCAGACAGGGAATAGGCAGTAGACCCCGTTGGCGTGGCAATAATCAGTCCATCCGCCCGCTGGTTTGCCACAAAGTGGCCGTCGACTTCCACTCGCAACTCCACCATGCCTGAGGTCGCGCCGCGGTTGACGACCACGTCGTTCATGGCCAGCGCGTCAAAAACGCAGCGGCCATCGCGCACGACTCGCGCCTGCATCAGGCTTCGATGGTCTTCCTCATACTGACCGCCGAGCATGGGCTCCAGCGTCGCCTGAAAATGGTCAAAGGCGATGTCGGTGATGAACCCCAGACGCCCCTGATTGATACCAATAAGGGGCACGCCAAACCGGGCAAGACGCCGCCCGATGCCCAGCATGGTGCCGTCGCCGCCCACCACCAGACCCAGGTCGCAGTTTGCGCCGATGCTTTCCACGTCGACCACGTGAAATCCCGTTAACCCCATGTTCGCCGCAGTTTCCTGTTCGACAACTACTTCAGCACCTTGCCGATGCAAAAAGTGCGCTATCGTCTCCAGCGCTTTCCTGGACGAAGCCCCCGCCGCACCGCTGGCGACCGCGTGGTATTTGCCAATCAGGGCAATGTGCCGGAATTTAGATTTCATTGGCAAATTACATCACTAAAATGAGGCCATGCTGGATGATCGGGCCAAGTTGTTGATGAAAGCGCTGGTGGAGCGTTACATAGCTGATGGGCAGCCGGTAGGGTCGCGAACCTTGTCCAGGGCCTCTGGGCTTGAGTTGTCGCCCGCGACCATTCGCAATGTCATGTCTGACCTTGAAGAAATGGGCCTTATTGTGAGCCCTCATACGTCGGCAGGCAGGATCCCCACCGCACGCGGCTATCGCCTGTTTGTCGACACCATGCTTACGGTCGGCAGCAGTCAGTACGGTGAGCAGCGCCTCGCCGCTGACCAGCCGCAAAAAGTCATCTCCAATGCCGCCAATTTGCTGTCGAGCCTGTCCCAGTTTGTCGGTGTCGTCATTGCACCGAAGCGCACGTCGGTATTTCGCCATATTGAATTTTTGCGTTTGTCTGAGAGACGCGTTCTGGTCATTATTGTTTCGCCCGATGGGGATGTTCAAAACCGTGTGATTTTTACC
>JAHEBY010000036.1 GCA_024642025.1 Comamonadaceae bacterium
CGGCCAGCTCGCGACCGAGCTGGACCGACTGGACCTGATCGACGAATACAAATTCCTCGTCCACCCCAGGATCGCCGGCCATGGCCCTACGCTGTATCAAAACGGGCTGCCCGGCACGCGACGGCTGGAGCTGGTCTCGGCGAAGCCACTGCGCAATGGCGCGGTTGCGATGCACTATCGGCGTGCGCGATGACTCGGAGATGGGAATAGCGGACAGAGCCCAATCTGCATAACGCCACTCACGCCTGCGCTACCCCAAAACCTACAACACGCCCCGCTTCGCCAGATTCCGCATCAACTGCGCGGTGCCAAAGGCCCAGGGCGGGCACTGGTCTGAGCGCTTCATGCGGTTCACCAGCGCGCCGAGCTTTGGTGTGGAGATGGTGACGATGTCTTCATCTTTGTGGGTGAAGCCGCCGCCCACGGTGTCGCGGTCTTTCACCGGGGCAAACATGGTGCCCAAAAACAGCACGGCGCCGTCGGGGTATTGATGGTGCGGGCCCATCATTTGTGCCACCAGGTCCACCGGGTCGCGGCTGATTTGCGACAGGTGCGAAACGCCTTCCAGCGTGAAGCCGTCGTTGCCCGTCACCGTCAATGAAATCGACGCCTGGCGCACGTGATCCAGCGAGAACGAGGCGTCAAAAAAGCGCATGAACGGGCCAATGGCCGTAGAGGCGTTGTTGTCTTTTGACTTGCCCAGCAGCAGCGCCGAGCGGCCTTCAAAGTCGCGCAGGTTGACGTCGTTGCCGAGCGTGGCGCCCACAATCTGCCCGCGCGAGTTCACGGCCACCACCACTTCGGGCTCGGGGTTGTTCCAGGTGGATGCCGGGTGCAGGCCGGCGTCAAACCCACAGCCCACTGCGGCCATGGGCGTGGTCTTGGTGAAGATTTCTGCGTCGGGCCCAATGCCCACTTCAAGGTACTGGCTCCAGGCGCCCTGGGCAATCAGCACGTCCTTGAGCGCCATCGCCTGTGGCGAGCCGGGCTTTAGTTTGGAAAGATCGTCACCCACCAGCGCCACAATTTCTGTGCGGATGGCCGCCGCCGCCGCAGGGTTGCCCCGTGCGCGCTCTTCAATCACACGCTCCAGCATCGATACGGCAAACGTCACGCCCGCGGCCTTGACGGCCTGCAGATCAAGCGGCGCCAAAAGCCAGGGCAGCGCCGGGTTGCGGCTTTCAGCCGGGGTGTTGGCCAGGAGCTCAGCCAGCGAGGTCACGCGCTGGCCTTTGGCCATTTGCAGCGCAGCGGCGGGGTCTGGCGCCTCGCACAGGTCGCGCATCGTGGCAAAACAGGGGGTGATGTCCAGCACGTCGTTGCCGCGCAGTGCCACCACGGAGGGGCCATCCACATCAGGGCGCCAGATGCGCCCTGCCAGTGCGCCGGCGGTGCCGTCGGTAGGCAAACAGCTATTGGGGTCGAGTTTCATGGGGCGTTTGTTTCTATCGGGTTCAAACGTTTTCCAGCGCGGCGCCAATGGCGCGGTAACTTGCCCGCACGGCCTGCATGTCGGCGCTTGGCAGGTGGGTGAGCGGAGCGCGCACGTTTAGCCACGCGTCGTCGCCGGTTTGCTCGGCAAGCATGGTTTTGTAAATGGCCACAAATGGCAGGCCAGGGTTCTGGTTGAGCAACGCCAGCAAAGCGAGCATCAAGGCTTCGTCGGATTTGGAAACTTGCGCGGGGTTATCCACCACGCGGCGCATCAGCTTGGGTGCAATATTCGCCAGGCCGTTGATGGAGCCCGAGCCGCCCACACGCATGGTGGGTGCCACATGCGGCTCGGCTCCTACCAGAATGCATAGCGCAGGGAACGCGCGCGCCAGCGCCAGCGCATGATCCAGATCGCCACTGCTGTCCTTGACGCCTATCACTTGCCCCGGGTGGCGCTGCACCAGAGTTTGAATGCTTTCATGGGTGAACACGACGCTGGAGAGGAAGGGGATGTGATACAGCAACAGCTTGAGCCTGGAGTCGTCAATGCCACGCACCACCTGCGACACCGATTCCACAATGCCGGCATCGGGCGGCTGGCGAAAGTAAAACGGTGGCATGAACATCTGGCGGTGGCAACCCAAGGCCGAAGCGTGGCGCCCCAGCTCAATGGCGTCGGGCAGGGCGGCGGCGCTGATGGTGACGACGATCTGACCCGGCTTGATGCCCGCATCCAGCATGGCTTGCAGCAAGGCTTTGCGCTCGGCCACGCTGAAGGCCGGGCCTTCGCCCGTGGTGCCAAACAACGTGACACCATCACAGCCGGCGGCCAGCATGCGCTTGGCGTGTGCGATGGCGCGATCTGTATCGACGTCCGAGTTGTTTTTAACAGGTATCAGCAGGGCTGGCCAGAGGCCATTGATGTCGGGGTTCATAGTTGTTTTGGCGGGCAGACGGCTCGCCTTGGCTGGTTGGAGTATGTTGGGCTTGGCAACGTTTGGGGCTCCATGTTAACGAATCGCAGTTGGTCGCTGCGGGCTGAAAACCCGTATGCTTGGCAGAATGAAAGTTTTCCCCACCACCACAACCGGATTGCCCCTGAGCCTGGGTGGCGCGCCATTGGGCAACCTGTTTGCTGCGATGGACGACGACGCGGCAGATGCGGTGCTGCAAGCCGCGTGGGCCAGTGGCTGCCGCACGTTTGATACCGCGCCACACTATGGCAATGGCCTCAGCGAGCACCGCTTCGGGCGGGCGCTGCGCAGTCCCGCCGCGAATCGCGATGACTGGGCGCTGTCGTCCAAGGTGGGGCGTTTGCTGCTGCCCAATGCAGAGGCGCCAGCCGACCAGAACAGCTATGTGGGCGTGCTGCCGTTTGAGCAGGTGTGGGACTACTCAGCCGCGGGCATGCGCCGCAGCGTGCAGGACAGCCTGCAAAGGCTGGGGCTGGCGCGCCTGGACGCTGTGTTTGTGCACGATTGCGATCGCGACACGCATGGCAGCCGCTACCCCGCCGTGCTCGCGCAGGTGGTGCAGGAAGCCCTGCCCGAACTGGAGCTTATGAAGCGTGAGGGGTTGGTGCGCCACGTGGGGCTGGGCGTGAACGACGTGCAGGTTTGCCTGGATGTGTTGGCACAGGCCGATCTGGATTGCCTGCTGCTGGCCGGGCGCTATACGCTGATTGACCACACCGCGTTGCACGAGTTGTTGCCGTTGTGCCAGACGCGGGGCGTGCGGGTGGCGATTGGTGGCGTTTACAACTCGGGCATTCTGGCCACCGGCGTGCGCGCGGGCCAGGCTTTGCGGTTCAATTACGCCGAAGCGCCCAAAATCTGGGTGGACCGAACAGCTGCGGTAGAGGCGCTATGCGAGCGGTTCGCAGTGCCCTTGCGCGCCGCAGCGCTGCAATTTGCGGCCGCGCATCCGGCGGTAGAAACCGTGCTGATCGGGGCGCAAACCGCCAGTCAGTGGGACGACGCGCTGGCCATGCTGGCGCACCCTATAGATGCGCGATTCTGGCAGGCGCTGGTTGACGAAAAACGGGTGCCGGCCAGCGCGCCATTGCCTGCGCCTGTGCCAGCATCTCAAAAGCCTTAATACAGCCCGCGCACCCGCGCGTGCAGCCGCGCCAGCCCCAGCAGGGCATTGGTGTGCGGCATGGGCAGGCCGACCAGGTCGCCAATCTCCTTCACCGCCGTCACCAGCGCATCCAGCTCTACCGGCTTGCCAGCCTCCACATCCTGCAGCATGGATGTTTTCATGGCGCCCAGCTTCATGGTGACTGCGTGGCGGTCTTCGGGGTCTTGCGCAATGGGCACGCCCATGCGGGCACCAATGTCACGAGCCTCCAGCATCACGCTGGAGATGAATTCGCGCACCAGCGGGTCACCCAGAATCAGGTCGGTCGTGGCTCCTGTGATGGCGCTCACCGGGTTGAACGTCATGTTGCCCCACAGTTTGTACCAGACGTCGGCCTGAATCTGGTCTGACACTACAGCCTCGAAGCCCGAGGCCGAGAGCAACCCCGCCAGCGCCCGCACACGGTCTGTCTTGGCGCCGGATGGCTCCCCCACGATCAGCTTGTTGCCCATGTTGTGGCGCACCAGGCCGGGTTCGTCTACCGAGCAGCTCGCGTGGACCACACAACCCACCACGTGCGATGTGGGAATGGCCGCGCTGATCTCGCCGTGCGGGTCGATGGCTTGCAGCCGCGTGCCCTCAAGGTAGCCACCAAAGCCGTGGAAGAACCACCACGGAATGCCGTTCATGGCGGTGAGCACCACGGTATCCGGCCCCAGCAAGGGCGTGATGGATATGGCGGCGCCGGGGAGGGACTGCGCCTTGACGGCGATCACCACCAGATCTTGCACGCCCAGCGCCACCGGCGTGTTGCTGGCTCGCACGGCAGCCGATTCCACGCCGCTGGCTGATTGCAGGCGAAGCCCGTGCAGCTGAATGTTGTCCAGCGCCACCCCGCGAGCCACCACGCTTACCTCGCAACCCGCGTGGGCCAGCCTGAGCCCAAGCCAGCCGCCAATGGCGCCGGCACCTACGATACAAACTTTCTTGAATAAATTAGTGGTCATTTGAGCCATTAGCCCCCGTCGGATATACGCAAGTAGCTATAATTAAAGTAGCATTCTGGTTGTGCTTGCGGCATCAGCCGTAAGTCTTGTCGGTGGTGGCCACCACAGGCGATGCGGCCACCACACCCTTGAATTCGCTCACCAGTGCATTGGTGCCGCGCACCAGCAATTGTGTGTCCAGCCCCACCGCGACAAACGTGGCGCCCAGGCTCATGTAGTGCTTGGCCAGCGCGTTGTCGGTGGTCAGAATGCCCGCGGCCTTGCCCGCTTGCGTGATGCGTTTGATGGCGCCTTCAATGGCCTTTTGCACCATGTCGTGGCCCGGGTTGCCCACATGACCGAGCGAGGCCGACAGGTCGGCCGGGCCAATGAACACGCCGTCAATGCCCTCGGTGGCGGCAATGGCCTCCAGGTTTTGCAGTGCCAGTTCGCTCTCGGCCTGCACCAGCAGGCAAACCTGCGCGTTGGCATCGTGCACATAAGAGGGGATACGGCCCCAGCGCGAGGCGCGCGAGCCGGCCATGCCGCGGATGCCATCGGGCGGATAGCGACAGGCCTGCACCAGCGCGCGGGCCTGCTCGGGCGTGTCCACCATGGGCACCAGCAGCGTCTGCACGCCAAGATCCAGGTATTGCTTGATGAGGGCGGCGTCACCCACCGGCACGCGCGCCACCGGGTGCGTGGGCGGGTAGCCGGCGATGGTCTGCAGCTGCGACATCAGGCTGCGCAAATCGTTGGGGGCGTGCTCGCCATCAAGCAGCAGCCAGTCAAAACCGGCGCCCGCACAGATTTCGGTGCTGTAGGGGTTGGCCAGACTCACCCACAGGCCAATTTGGGTCTGCCCGTTGCGAAGCGCTGACTTGAATACATTGATCGGGTTTTGCATGGCGTTTAGTTCTTTTGAAACATGGGGTGCAGGTTGCTGTGCTTGGCGTCAAACGCTTCACGCCCTTCGTCGATCTGCAGCGTCAGACCAATGTGCCGCTGCATAAAAATAGGCTGAAAATGGGCCTTAGCCCTCATCAGCAGGGCGTCTCCAGCTCTCTTTAATGTAGCGTCCGAGCGCCCCTTGCCAACCCGCAGGTTGAGGTAGACAAAGGCGTAGTCGCCCTTGTTGTCGGCTACGGCAAAGTAGGGCGCCGGGTAAGCCATCACACGGATGCCGCCTACCGGGAACACCGGCACACCGGCATCGTCATGCACTTCGCACATGGTTTCAGCCAGTGCGCTACACAGCGCGTTCATGTCGGTTTCGCGGTCCAGGTTGGCAGTGTATTGAATGATGATTTGCGGCATGGGTCTGTGAAATGAAAGCGTCTTTAGGGTGTGCGCTGGCGCTCAGCGCGTCGGGGACAGTGTATTCAGAACGGCCTGGCTCTGGCCAAATGTAAGCCGAACGTTACGCTGTTGTTTTATACAGTAACATGCGACCATGGCCAAAGAAAAAACTGTCTTCACCTGCAACGAGTGTGGCGGCACCAGCCCCAAGTGGCTGGGCAAATGCCCCAGTTGCGGAGCTTGGAACACGCTCGTCGAGTCGGTCGCGGCTAGCGCAGCACCCACCAAAAACCGGTTTGCATCGCTGGCCACCACGGCCGAAGTGGCGGTGCTGTCCGATATTGAAGCCAGCGATTTTGAGCGCACGCCCACCGGGCATGAAGAGCTGGACCGCGTGCTCGGCGGTGGCATTGTGGAGGGTGGCGTGGTGCTGATGGGTGGCGACCCGGGCATTGGCAAGTCCACCTTGTTGCTGCAGGCGCTGGACTCGCTGCAGCGCCAGGGAAAAAACACCCTCTATGTGACCGGTGAAGAGAGTGGTGCACAGGTGGCGCTGCGGTCGCGCAGGCTTGGGCTGGATCAATCGCAAGTGAAGGTGTTGGCCGAGATTCAGCTCGAAAAGATTCTGGCCACGCTGGATGCAACGCAGCCCGACATCGCGGTGATCGATTCGATCCAGACCGTGTATTCAGATCAGCTCACATCGGCGCCCGGCTCGGTGGCGCAGGTGCGCGAATGTGCGGCGCACCTCACCCGGTTTGCCAAGGCTTCGGGCGCGGACAAGGCGGGTGGTGGCGTGTGCATCGTGCTGGTAGGCCACGTCACCAAAGAGGGCGCGCTGGCCGGTCCGCGCGTGCTGGAGCACATGGTGGACACCGTGCTTTACTTTGAGGGCGACACGCACAGCCCGTTTCGACTGGTGCGCGCCATCAAGAACCGCTTTGGCGCGGTCAACGAGATTGGTGTATTCGCCATGACCGAAAAGGGCCTCAAGGGCGTGAGCAACCCCAGCGCGATCTTTTTGAGCCAGCACCCGGAGCCCGTGCCTGGCAGCTGCGTGATGGTCACACTGGAGGGCACGCGGCCCCTACTAGTCGAAATACAGGCGCTGGTGGACAGTGGCGGGCCATCGCCCAGGCGCCTGTCCGTTGGGCTGGACCGTGACCGTCTGGCGATGCTGTTGGCGGTTTTGCATCGGCACGCGGGCGTGGCCTGCATGGATCAGGACGTGTTTGTCAACGCGGTGGGTGGTGTGCGCATCAGCGAGCCCGCAGCCGACCTGGCCGTCATGCTGGCCATTGGCTCATCGCTGCGCGGCAAACCGCTGCCCAAGGGGTTTATCGCCTTTGGTGAAGTGGGGCTCGCTGGCGAGGTGCGGCCCGCGCCGCGCGGGCAGGAGCGCCTGAAGGAGGCGGCCAAGCTGGGCTTTAGCGTGGCGATTGTGCCCAAGGCCAATGCGCCCAAGCGGCCGGTCGAGGGTTTGACGATTCACGCCGTTGATCGGGTGGAGCAGGCGATGGAAGTCGTGCGCGGCCTCACTTGAGATAGCGCGGTTGCTGGCCGGCAAAACACCTGCTTACAGCTTGTTAAGAAATACTTAATCTGTACGGCCTACCATGGCGACCTATGGAGGCTTTATGCAGAAATTAGTCACGATCATCCGCAGCATGGCGCTGGCCAGTGCCCTGTTGGGTGGATTCGCCCACGCAACCACGCCGGGCGACCAGCTTGCCGGCTACACGGCCCAAGCTGGCGCGCCGGCCCAGGCGGCACGTGGCCAGCAGCTGTTCACAAGCAAACACGGCAGGGAATGGGCGTGTGCGTCTTGCCACACCGCAAGCCCGACGGTGGATGGCAAGCACGCCCGCACTGGCAAGGTGATTGGCCCGATGGCGCCAGCCTTCAACCCCGAGCGCTTCACGGATGCGGCCAAGACGGAAAAATGGTTTCGCCGTAATTGCAATGACGTGATTGGCCGTGAGTGCTCGGCCGCCGAGAAGGCCGACGTTTTGGCCTGGTTAACCTCTCTCAAGCCTTGATGCTTTTCCGTTGATAATTTTTTTTGAAACCGAGAAATCAATGAACTCGTCAAATTTCGTGAGCCGGGCGCTGGTGGGCCTGATGTTTTTGAGCACGGGCCTCGCCTTTGCAGAATCTCGTGGTTCCAGTGTGCCCCTGCTGCCCAAATACGAACAGGAATGCGCCGCCTGCCACGTGGCCTACCCGGCAGGCATGCTGCCCGCCCGGTCCTGGCAACGGCTGATGGGCAACCTGACCAGCCATTTTGGTACCGATGCGTCGCTGGACGAAGCCAGCGTGCGGGAGATTGACAGCTGGCTATCCGCCAACGCGGGCACGTTCAGGCGGGTGAGTGCTGAGCCGCCGCAAGACCGCATCACCACGTCGGCGTGGTTTGTTCGACAGCACCACGAGGTGCAGGCGTCAGTCTGGAAGCGCGCGTCAATTGGCAGTGCGTCAAACTGTGCCGCATGCCACGGTGGAGCCGCCAAAGGCGACTTCAACGAAGACCATGTGCGTATCCCTCGGTAAGCAAACATGACCGACGCAACACGGAAAGAAAAAATACTGGTGTGGGACGCCCCAGTGCGGGTTTTTCACTGGCTGATGGTTTTCAGTTTTGCCGGCGCCTACCTGACGGCGGAGAGTGAGTATTGGCGCTTGGTACATGTCACCCTGGGCTACACCATGGGCGGATTGGTGGCGTTTCGGATTGTCTGGGGGCTTGTGGGTACGCGCTATGCGCGGTTTTCCAGTTTTGTCCGCGAGCCATCAGCAGTGATGCGCTATCTGCGCGCGCTCCTGAGCGGCAAGCCAGAGCATCATGTGGGCCACAACCCGGCGGGCGCGGTGGCCATTGTTCTTCTGATGTTGTCCAGTGCGGTGATCGTTGCCAGTGGCTGGGCCATTTACAACGATGTGGGCGGCGAGTGGCTGAGCGAGCTGCATGATATCGCGGCCACCGCCATGCTGCTGGTGATAGCCGTGCACGTTGCCGGTGTGGCTGTCAGCAGCTGGCTGCACCATGAGAATCTGGTGAGGTCGATGGTGACTGGCAACAAGCTAGGCCGTGCTGAAGACGCCATCAGACGTAGATGGCGCCCGCTGGCTGTCGTCATCCTCGCTGCGGCGTTGGGTTTTTGGTGGCTGCAGTGGCAAAGTGCGCCACAGATACGGCCTTCAGGCGCCGAAGAAATGGCTGTGAAGCCCGAGGCACAAAAACATGCGAATTCTGCTGGCTGAAGACGATGCCATGCTGGGCGACGGCCTGCGCGCGGGCCTGCGACAACTCGGGTTTCAGGTGGATTGGGTGCAGGATGGCCTGGCGGCTGAGCGCGAGCTCGCGGGCGGCGACTACAGTGCCGCCGTGCTGGACCTGGGGCTGCCGTTCAAAGATGGGCTCGATGTGTTGCAAGCCCTGCGAGCCCGAAAAATCGCCACGCCAGTGCTGGTGCTAACCGCCCGCGATGCGGTGCCAGACCGAGTGCTGGGGCTGGATACGGGTGCCGACGATTATGTGGTCAAGCCGGTGGATCTCCATGAGCTCGGTGCCCGGTTGCGATCGCTCGTGCGGCGCGCCCACGGACAAATATCGGACGACCTGAATTGCGGCCCCATCACGCTGCACCCCGCTGCGCGACAGGTCAGCCTGGATGGCAAGCCGGTGACTCTGTCCACCCGTGAGTTTGACTTGCTGCAAGTGCTGATGCTCAATGCCGGGCGGGTGGTGTCCCGGGAGCAACTGGAGCAACAGCTGTACAGCTGGGGCAGCGAAGTGGATAGCAATGCCATTGAAGTCCATATCCACCATTTGCGACGCAAGCTAAACCCGGATCTCATTCAGACGGTTCGCGGCGTTGGATATACCCTTTTGCGTGGTCAAGACGCGTCGTGAACGGGCATCGCACGTCAGGCTCGCTGCAAACGCGCCTTCTGTTGTTGCTGATGGCGGCTGTTACCTTCGTGTGGCTGATTGCAGCCTTCCTCACCTGGACCGACGCCCGCCGCGAGCTGGACGAACTACTTGACGGCCATCTTGCGCAAGCGGCCGCCTTGCTGGTTGTGCAGCAAGGGCATTCCGATGATGACCACGAGATTGCCGATGTGCCATCGCTGCACAAATATGCACCCAAGGTGGCGTTTCAGGTGTTTCACGACGGACAGCTGATGGTCCGCTCTTCGAATGCGGGGCATAGCCCCATGTCGACGCAACCCAGCGGATTTTCTACGGTTCAACTGGACGGAGCGCCCTGGCGTATCTTTGCGACCCGTGGCACAGAAAATGAGGTTCAGGTGTTTGTCGGCGAGCAGACGGATACGCGCAGTGCCATTTTGCGGGCGGTGTTGCGAAGCATGTTGTTGCCACTGGGTTTTGCCCTGCCGGTGTTGGCCTTGCTGGTCTGGTGGGCCGTGCGGCAGGGACTGGCGCCGCTGAGACAACTCAGTCAGATGCTGGTGCATCGATCGCCTCACAGCATGACGCCGGTGGTGTTGGGCGACATGCCGTCCGAGGTTGAACCACTGGTTCAGGCGCTCAATGCGCTGTTTGGGCGGATTGAATCCATGATGGCGGCTGAACGCCGCTTCACATCAGACGCCGCGCACGAGCTTCGCACACCGATTGCCGCCATACGGGCCCAAGCCCAGGTCGCCCTGGGTGCGGGCTCCAATTCCAGGGAACGTGATCACGCCCTGCGAACCACATTGGCAGGTTGCGACCGCGCAGCGCGCCTGGTTGATCAATTGCTGACGCTCGCGCGGCTGGAGGCTGGCTCGGATAACGGTTCTATGGCAGCCGACGACGTAGACCTGTGCGCCGTGACGCGCCGGGTTGCCGCAGACCTTGCCGCCACCGCGTTGGCCCGCGGGCAGACCTTGACGCTGGACACACCGGTTGAATGCCGTGTCAGAGGCAATGACATGCTGACCGCTGTACTGGTGCGCAACCTGATCGACAACGCGCTGCGCTACAGCCCCGACGGCGCCCAGGTTCAGGTTGACGTGGCAAGGCATATCGATTGCCCGTTTATTCAGGTTCAGGATAGCGGGCCCGGCATGAGTCAGAAAAACATGGCGCGCTTGGGCGAACGCTTTTTCAGGGTGCTGGGCAACGCCCAACCCGGGAGCGGCTTGGGGTGGTCGATTGTCAGACGAATTGCCAAGGTGTTTGGCGCCACAGTTGAGGTTGGGCCGTCGGGGTTGCTGAAAGGGCTGTCGGTTCGGGTGGTTTGGCCGGCTGGCGAGGCGTCTTCGCCGGGCGCCTTAAAATCGGTAGCTTAAAGATCTGAATCAGCCAATTCCCAAGGAAACCGCTATGAGCCCTACGCCCCCTTCCATGTCAGACCGCGACGGCAAAATCTGGATGGATGGCCAGATGGTCGACTGGCGCGATGCCAAGATCCACGTGTTGACCCACACCTTGCATTACGGCTGCGGGGCGTTTGAAGGCGTGCGGGCCTACAACACCGCTGCGGGCGCCGCGATTTTCAGGCTGCAGGAGCATACCGAGCGCCTGTTCAACAGCGCGAAAATTTTGCGCATGAAAATTCCGTACACGCTTGAACAGGTGATGGAAGCGCAAAAAGCGGTGGTTCGCGACAACAAGCTCGAAAGCTGTTACCTGCGCCCGCTGACCTGGATTGGCGACAAGAAGCTTGGCGTCAGCCCGAAGGGCAACACCATTCACCTGATGGTGGCGGCCTGGCCGTGGGGCGCGTACCTGGGCGAAGAGGGCCTCAAGCGCGGCATTCGCGTCAAGATCAGCAGCTACACGCGCCACCACGTCAACATCACCATGACGCAGGCCAAGGCCGTCAGCAACTACACCAATTCCATTCTGGCCAACATGGAAGCCACTGAAGATGGTTACGACGAAGCCATGCTGCTTGACGCCAACGGTTTTGTCAGCGAAGGCGCGGGCGAAAACCTGTTCGTCATCAAGGGTGGAGTGGTCTACACGCCAGACCTGTCAGCGGGTGCGCTCAACGGCATCACCCGCAACACCGTGTTCCATATTTGCAAAGACCTGGGGCTGGAGGTGGTGCAAAAGCGCATCACCCGCGACGAAGTCTACATCTGTGATGAAGCGTTTTTTACCGGCACGGCGGCCGAAGTGACGCCCATCCGTGAGCTCGATCGCATTGAGCTTGGTGCGGGCAGCCGTGGCCCCATCACCGAGAAAATCCAGACAGCGTTTTTTGACATCGTCAATGGGCGCAATCCAAAGTATTCACACTGGCTCACAAAGGTGGCGGCATGAGCAATAGCAAGGCAGTAGAAGTCCTGGCCAAAGACTTGAACCATCAGGGCGGCGTGTTTTGCCCAAGCCCGCTGGCCCACATGAAGGTCTGGAATAGCCATCCGAAGGTTTACCTCGATGTAGCGCGCATCGGTGAAGCGGTGTGCCCGTATTGCGGCACGATTTACAAGCTCAAGGCCGGTGAGGTCGTGGGGCATTCGCACTGAGCGAGTCCTTGGCCATCCCCCTGATCAGCGCATCGTGGTTGAAGG
>JAHEBY010000370.1 GCA_024642025.1 Comamonadaceae bacterium
CGGCATTTTGGTCATTACGACCCGCTTGGCCATGATGGTGCCGATGGTGCCACCCACCAGCAGGGCACCAATGACCCAGGAAATCCCGGCCACACCGCTTTGGCCCGACTGATCAGCCAGCTTGAAAATCAGGGCAGCCGTGGTAACCGTGGCCACGGCCATGCCCACCATGCCAAAAACATTGCCGCGGATTGACGTGGTCGGATGGCTCAGGCCCTTCAGGGCCTGAATGAAACAGACGCTGGCAAAAAGATAGAGCAGCGTAACGAGGTTCAAACTCATTTAGCGGTCTCCTTTGCAACGTCCTTTTTCTCTTTTTTCTTGAACATTTCCAGCATCCGCCTTGTCACCATAAAACCACCAAAAACATTGACAGCTGCCAATGCCACGGCGAGCACCCCCATGGATTTGCCGAGTGTGGTTTCCGTAAGCGCAGCCGCCAGCATGGCCCCAACAATCACGATGGCCGATATGGCGTTTGTCACCGCCATGAGCGGCGTGTGCAGGGCTGGCGTCACCGTCCACACCACGTGATACCCCACGTAGATGGCCAAAACGAAGATGATGAGATTGGTAACGGTATGGGAAACGATATCCATGAGAGACCCCAGATTTTGGTTGTTTACTTGCGCTTGACTTCGCCACCCTGCGCCATCAGGCAGGCTGCCACGATGTCGTCGTTCAGGTCGACGTGCAGCGCGCCCTCTTTATTGATGACGAGTTTGAGGAAATCCAGCACGTTACGGGCGTAGAGCGACGAGGCGTCTGCCGCCACGAGTGCGGGCAAATTGGTGTCGCCAATCAGCGTTACGCCGTGCTTGACCACCGTCTGGTCGGGCTCCGAAAGCGGGCAGTTGCCGCCCACCCCCCCATCGTCACGTTTCGGGCCCTTGCCCGCTGCAATATCCACAATGACAGAACCGGGCTTCATGCTTTTGACCATGTCTTCGGTGATCAGCGTCGGCGCCGGGCGCCCGGGGATGAGCGCGGTCGAAATCACCACGTCAGCCATTGCCACGCGCTTGGCGACCTCGGTTTTCTGGCGATCCAGCCAGCTTTGCGGCATGGGTTTGGCATAACCGCCCACGCCCTGTGCCGCTTCCTTTTCTTCGGGCGTGTCATAAGACACTTCGATGAACTTTCCACCCAGCGACTCCACCTGCTCCTTGACGCTGGGCCGCACATCGGAGGCTTCGATCACGGCTCCCAGCCGCTTGGCCGTTGCAATGGCTTGCAAGCCGGCCACGCCAACACCCAGAATAACAACCCGCGCCGCCTTGACGGTGCCCGCCGCGGTCATCAACATGGGGAAGAAGCGCTGGTATTTATCGGCGGCCATCATCACCGCCTTGTAGCCGGCAATATTGGCCTGGGAAGACAGCACGTCCATGCTCTGGGCACGCGTGGTGCGAGGCGCTGCTTCCAGTGCATAGGCGGTCAGGCCTGCACTGGCCAGTCGCTGCAGGCCCGGCGCGTCGAACGGGTTGAGCATGCCAACCAGCGTGGTGCCAGGCTTCATGCGGGCGCATTCGTCATCCGACGGGCTTCGCACTTTGAGCACCAGATCGGCAGCGAAGGCACCTGCCTGATCCACAATTTCGGCGCCGGCGGCCTGATAGGCCTCATCGGTGACGCTGGCGCGAACGCCTGCACCCGACTGGATTCGCAGCGTGTGCCCGAGCGTTTTGAGTTTTTTTGCGGTTTCCGGTGTAACGGCAACACGGGTTTCGCCCACCGTGGTTTCGGTGGGAACGCCAATCAGCATGAAGCGGCTCCTCGACTGGTTAAATTATTTCTTGCCGCAAGCTTACATGACTTTTCCCCGTTTTCGAACCGGGCAAACCAGCATCATTTTCACGCCACATAATCGGGCATGGACACCCGATGGAAACCCAACGTGACGGTTGCCGCCGTCATCCAGCGGGATGGCAAATTTCTGCTGGTGGAAGAGCACACTTCGCGCGGGTTGATGCTCAACAACCCCGCGGGCCATCTGGAGCCAGGCGAGTCCATCGTCGAGGGTTGTATTCGCGAGGTACTGGAGGAAACTGCCCGCCATTTTGTGCCCACGGGCCTGTTGGGCGTTTACCTGACTAGCCAGCCCAAACCAGGCTTAACAACTTCTGGGGCGTTGCCCCGCGACAAGGCCGAAGACATCACCTATCTGCGTTTCGCCTTGCGCGGTGACGTCGGCGACATACAACTCGAACGCCAGCTTGATACCGGAATCGTGCGAACGCTGTGGTTGTCGGCGGACGAAATACAAGCGAGCCAGGACCGCCATCGCAGCCCTTTGGTAATGCAATGCATGCGGGACCACCTGGCGGGCCGCAACCACCCGCTGGATCTGCTACAGGCTCATTGGCCCGCTGAACGCTGAATCCCTGTCAGTAAGGCATTCACTATAATTAATATAGCTATCTACGCATATCTGACGGGGGCTAATGGCCAATTTGGCATATAAAATAGGGTAAAACCTGCTTTTTTAACAGGCTGGGATAATCAGGGCCTTATGAGCAAGCAAAGAATTGTGGTCGGATTGAGTGGCGGTGTGGACTCCGCTGTCACCGCGCATCTGCTTAAACAGCAAGGCCACGAAGTCGTCGGCATCTTCATGAAGAACTGGGAGGACGACGACGACAGCGAATACTGCTCATCCAACGAGGATTTTGTGGACGCCGCAGCGGTGGCCGACGTCATTGGCATCGACATTGAACATGTTAATTTTGCCGCGGAATACAAGGAACGCGTGTTCGCAGAGTTCCTGCGCGAATACCAGGCTGGCCGCACGCCAAACCCCGATATCCTGTGCAACGCCGAGATCAAATTCAAGGCGTTTTTGGACCACGCGGTGCGCCTGGGCGCTGAAAAGATAGCCACCGGCCACTATGCGCGGGTGCGGTTAAACCCCGAGTCCGGCCTACACGAGTTGTTGAAGGGCCTGGACGCGTCAAAAGACCAAAGTTATTTTCTGCACCGACTGAACCAGTCGCAGTTGTCGAAAACCCTGTTTCCTGTCGGCGAGCTTCAAAAAACTGAAGTCCGGCGCATTGCCACGGAAATAGGCCTGCCAAATGCCAAAAAGAAAGATTCAACGGGCATCTGCTTTATCGGGGAGCGGCCATTTCGTGATTTTTTGAATCGCTACATCGCCAAAGAACACGGCCCTATCAAAGACGAGCGCGGACGTATATTGGGGCAACACCAGGGGCTGAGTTTTCATACCCTGGGGCAGCGCCAGGGCCTGGGCATCGGCGGCGTCAAAGCAAAAGGCGCG
>JAHEBY010000037.1 GCA_024642025.1 Comamonadaceae bacterium
GAATTGGCTGGGGTGCCAGTATGTGTCGGGATATGAGCAGGTTGATCGTGTCCTGGAGGTGGATCAAACCCCCATTGGCAAGACGCCACGCAGCTGCCCCGCCACGTACATCGGGTTTTGGGACGTCATCCGGAAACTGTTTGCCGATACGCTGGAAGCGCGGGCTCGTGGCTATGCGTCCAACCGCTTCAGCTTCAACACGGGCGAGGGTAGATGCCCAACCTGCGAAGGGCAGGGCATACGCACCATTGGCATGAGCTTCTTGCCTGATGTGAAGGTATTGTGTGAAACCTGTCGCGGCGCCCGATTTAACCCCGAAACACTGGCCGTTACGTGGCGTGGAAAAAATATTGGAGAGGTCCTGCAGATGGAGGTGGATGAGGCGGTCGATTTTTTCGCCGCCATGCCAAATATCAGCCATCCCCTGCAACTTCTCAAGGACGTAGGGCTGGGCTACCTGACGCTGGGGCAACCCTCGCCCACATTGAGCGGCGGCGAGGCGCAGCGCATCAAGCTGGTTACTGAGCTCAGCAAAGTGCGCGACGACATCACGCGCCGTGGGCAAAAACCGCCACATACCCTGTATGTGCTGGACGAGCCCACGGTAGGCTTGCACATGGCGGATGTAGAGAAGCTGATACGTGTGTTGCACCGCCTGGTCGATGGCGGGCATAGCGTCATCGTGATCGAGCATGATCTGGACGTGATTGCCGAGGCCGACTGGGTAATTGATCTGGGCCCGGACGGCGGGCATGGCGGTGGGCGCATTGTCGTGGCTGCAACGCCTGAGGGCGTGGTCAAGAATGGTACACACACAGGCCAGGCTTTGCGCCCGATTTTGGCTCGGGCTGACTAACCGCAACGGCGACAAGGGGCAACACGATGATCACCTTTCTCAACGACCAGCATGCCTTGCATCAAGGCAAGGTCGAGATGTATCGGGGCCAACTGGTGCCTTGTTTTGAGGTGCCCGATCGGGTTGATTTCGTTGTGAGCGCGTTGCGCCAGCGTGCATTGGGGCCGA
The DNA here is from genome assembly GCA_024642025.1 of Comamonadaceae bacterium. Lineage (GTDB taxonomy): Bacteria > Pseudomonadota > Gammaproteobacteria > Burkholderiales > Burkholderiaceae_C > Egaibacter. The sequence continues at coordinate 1,025 of JAHEBY010000037.1, forward strand.
TAGAGACAGCGCCAGACATGGACGACGCAGTGCTACGGTCTGTCCACGCCCCACGCTACCTTGAGTTTCTTGCGCATGCCTGGGATGAATGGGTTGCGTTGGACCCGGCCAACGCCGAGCGCGATGCGTTGCCATCGGTCTGGCCTACGCGCAGTTTCAGGAGCGACGTGGTGCCTGACAACTTTGCCGCCCGTATGGGCCTGTTTTCCTACGATGCGGGTACGCCGCTCACCGGCGGCACGTGGGCCGCGGCGCGCAGGGGCGCGTTTTGTGCAGTGAAAGCTGCTCAAGCGGTGGCCGATGGCGCGCGTTCAGCGTTTGCGTTGAGCCGGCCTCCTGGACACCATGCAGGCGCAGACTTTTTTGGCGGCTATTGCTTCCTGAACAACGCGGCACTGGCGGCACAGGCGTTGCGAAACCGTGGCGTCAAGCGGGTGGCGGTACTCGATATTGACTATCACCACGGCAATGGCACGCAGTCCATCTTCTACGACAGGGCCGACGTATATTTCGCCAGCATTCACGGCGACCCGCGCACCGAATACCCATTCTTTCTGGGCCATGCCGATGAAACGGGTGAGGGCGCAGGCCTCGGATTTAATCTCAACTTGCCTTTGCCCCGCGGCACTGGCTTTGATGCATGGCGCGCGGCCCTGAATACCGCCTTGACACACATCGCCGTTTTCAAAGCAGATGCTTTGGTGGTGTCGCTTGGATTGGACACATTTGAGGGCGACCCGATATCCGGGTTTCGACTAAAGAGCGACGACTATTTGCGCGTGGGCGAAGCGTTGGCCGCCGCAGCATTGCCCACCGTGTTTGTGTTTGAAGGTGGCTATGCAGTGGCTGAAGTTGGCGTCAATACGGTAAACGTTCTGGAGGGGTTTGCGCACGGCGGGCCAGAGCAAACAGGCCGACCCCAGAAACAAACAGGAGCATGACCGGGAACGCCAGGCCATACGACCACTCAATCAACGCGCCGGATATTGCCGACGCCGCAAGCGCCCCCAAGGTGTAGGAAAGCACCAAGACCGCCGTGCTGTTGACCAGCGTGATGCCTTGCTCCCGCATGCCAATGTCGATCATGGTGACGGTGTACAAGGCGCCACCTGCGGCGCCCCAGAGCGCCACAACCACCCAGACCATCCAGGGCGCGTTGGGCAAGGCAAAGCATGCCATCGTAGCCAGCAAAACCGTGGCAGCCAGTGCAGCGAGCATCCGGCGACGCCCCTTGGGCAGGTGAGCGAGCCTGTCGGCCAGCATGCCGGCTGGCAGGGCCGCCAGGGTACCACCCGCGCCGCTTACGGCGATCAGCAGCGCCGCGGCGCTGGCGCTCAAGCCCAGCGCCAATCCATACAAAGGCAGTATGGACGCGAGGCCCAACTCAAAGAAGCCCCCCATGAAGCCCGCAAACATGATCAGCGGGTTGGCCTGCAGGGCATGTTGCACGCCCTTCAGGCCAACTGCTGCACTGTGGGTATCTGCGTCAGTCGGCGTGGGCGGTATGAATGCCGTCCATCCCAACCCGATCACCAGCAAACCCAGCACAACCCACAATGCATACGGGCTGTAGGCGCCCACGGCGGCCAGCAAACTGGGCCCAATCACAAACGTAGCGCCCACCATGCTGGCATACAGACCCATGAACCGACCGCGTTGCTCGGGCGGTGCGAACCCCGCAATGTAGGCCTCGGCCAGCACCCAGCGCAGCCCGCCGGACATGCCTGATAGCAAAGCCAATACAAACCAGATCCACAAGTTTTCGGTTAACAAAAATCCGAGCACCGCCACGCAGGGCATGACAGACGCCAGCCACAAGGCTCTCAGACGGCCCAGATGCCGCACCACAGTAGAGGCCGCGGGCGTCATCAGCAACACGCCAAGCCACTCGGTTGAGGCAAACAGGCCCGCCACCGTGCTGGAAACCTCCGCACGCTTCAGCAGCAACAGCACCAGCGGCGTCAGCATGAAAACGCCAGACAGCTGAAACAGCGTGGATGCAAACACCCCCACGAGTCCACGTCCAACTCGCGCATGGGCCGTTCCGACCGGCAACTCCTCCAGTTGCTCTTTCATCTCGCCCCAAGAATACTGCGCACCAGCTCGGCAAAACCGGCCCCGCGTTCGCCTTGCGTGATGTACCCCGGCAAGTGCTGCATCTGGCTCTCAAAGCGGCGGATATTGGCCACGCCGACGCTATTCTCAAAGTGTTGAAACATCAGCTCGTCGTTGGTCGAGTCGCCCATGCAGACCCACTGTGCCAGTTCGGCTTGCAGGTCGCGGCCCAGCAATTCGCGCACGATCCACTCTGCGCCCTGCAGCTTGTTGTGCTGGCCATACCAGCCATTGATGTGGATGCTGCTGACCGTGGCATTCATGCCGGCGCCGTGCATGATGCTGACCACCTGGGCGATTTGTTCAGCCGTCAGGTGCGCAAACTCACTATGGTCAATGGCCATGTCGGTCTCGCGACCCGGTGAGTCTTGCGACAACGTGGTGCCGGGCACGTCACGCAGGATTTGCGCGGCCACCGCCTGCATGCGCGCATAATTTTTTCGCCGCGTTTCACTGTCTTGTTGATAGAGTTTTGATAGCTGTCTTTGTAGATTGGACGGGGGCTGAAGGCCTATTTTGCTTAAAAAAATGGCTGCTGAGCCGTTTTCTGCCACGATGGCGTCCACCGGCCAGGGTGCGACGGCGCTTTCGCCGCCTTCAGCAGGCTCGCCCACGCGATCCCCACCCACAAACGGCAGGCACCACCCTATCGGTCTGCCCGTAATGGCAATCACGTGCAGGCCGGCGGTCTTCAGGTCCGCCAACGCCTGCAGCGCGTCGGGGGTGATGGCACCGTCGGTCGTCAAGGTGTCATCAATGTCGGTCAACACCCCTGTCAGCTGGTTGCGCACAGCCCGCGGCCAATCGGCCAAGGGTCGCATCGCGTGGCCTTGGCGCTTAGTCAATGGCGGCTCCGCGAGGTCAGCAACAGCTCCACAGGTTTAACCGGCGTTTTGCAGCGCCAGCCCGGCGTGCTCGCGCAGCGGGTGAAAGTGAATTTTTGGAAACCGCTCCTGCGCCAGCCGCACGTCATATTGCGACGTGGTCAGGTAAGCCAGCGTATTGGCCGCGTCGCGCGCCATGCGCAACGGGTAGGCGTGCTCAAAAGCGGCCAGCTCGGCCGGCGAGTCTGCGGTGATCCAGCGCGCGCCGGTGTACTGGCTGCCTTCGAGGCGAATGTCGGCGTCGTATTCACCTTTGAGCCGGTGCTGCACCACTTCAAATTGCAGCTGCCCCACTGCGCCGAGCAGCATGTTGCCACCCGCTTCCGGCCGAAAAACCTGAATGGCACCCTCTTCGCCCAGCTGCGCCAGGCCTTGCTGAAGTTGCTTGGTGCGTAGCGGGTTTTTCAGCACCACCGTCATGAACAGCTCAGGCGCAAAAAACGGCAAGCCGGTGAACTGCAAGTTGATGCTGCCATCGGTAATGGTGTCGCCCAGCTGCACGCCGCCATGGGTGGTAAAGCCCACAATGTCGCCCGCATAGGCTTCGTGCACCGCCTCGCGGCGCTGGCTCATGAAGGTGACCACGCTGGTGGGGCGCAACTCTTTGCCGGTGCGCATGACCTTGAGCTTCATGCCCGGCGTGTATTTGCCCGACGCCATGCGCACAAAGGCAATGCGGTCCCGGTGCGCCGGGTCCATGTTGGCCTGCACCTTGAACACCACGCCCGAGAAAAATTCGTCTGCAGGAAGCACTTCGCGCACAACGGGCTGCTTGTTGACCGGCACCGAGCTGGTGCGGGGGCGCGGCGAGGGCGCCAGGTCCACCAGCGCGTCCAGCACCTCCATCACGCCAAAGTTGTTCACGCCCGAGCCAAAAAACACCGGCGTCTGCTTGCCTGCCAGAAACGCGGCATGGTCCCACGCGGGTGAGGCGCCGGTTGCCAGCTCCATGCTTTCCATGGCGGTTTCAAACTCATGGCCAAAGCGCTTTCGCAAGGTGTCCAGCTCGGTCAGCGGGATAGTGGTGAAGTCTTTAGGCCCGCGGTCGCTGCCGGGCTCAAAAACCGTCATCGCCTTGGTGCGCAGGTTGATGATGCCGCCAAAGGTCTTGCCCTGGCCCACGGGCCATGTCATCGGAACGCAGGGCATGCCCAGCTCGCGTTCAATCTCGTCCATGATGTCCAGCGGCTCGCGCACCTCGCGGTCCATCTTGTTCACGAAGGTGATGATGGGTGTGTCGCGCTGACGGCACACCTCAATCAGCCGTCTCGTTTGCGCCTCCACACCGTTGGCCGCGTCGATCACCATCAGCGCTGAATCCACGGCGGTCAGCACGCGGTAGGTGTCTTCAGAAAAGTCTTTGTGGCCCGGTGTGTCCAGCAGGTTGATGACATGCTCGCGATACAGCATCTGCATGACCGAGCTGGCCACCGAAATGCCGCGCTGCTTTTCAATCTCCATCCAGTCGCTGGTGGCGTGGCGCGTGGCCTTACGGGCTTTGACCGAGCCGGCAATCTGGATGGCGCCCGAGAATAGCAACAGCTTTTCAGTCAGCGTGGTCTTGCCCGCGTCGGGGTGGGAGATGATGGCAAAGGTGCGGCGGCGCCGGGTTTCAGTGATGAAGGACATGGGTTTTGGTGCGAGGCAATCCGGCTGCGTTTCAGGTTTCCCCTCAATGGAGAGGGGCCTGCGATAGCCGCTAGACAATGAAAGTCTGGAAAAGGTAGAATTATCGTCTTCCGAGGAGCGATGCAGTTCACATTCGTTGAACGAGGCTCGGAACGTTGAGTTGGGCCGCTGGCTTGACTGATCCAATTCTCAACCGCGCTCACCCACTGATCTGTGCGGTGAGATCCACCCCAAGGTTCTCTCCGCCAGTCGGTGGCTTTTGTTCAAATTTACTTTTGGAGTGAGCCATGAGCGCTGTATTGAAACCTATCAAGAACCAGGATTACGAAATTGCCGACTTGAGCCTTGCCGCCTGGGGGCGCAAGGAGCTGACCATTGCCGAAACCGAGATGCCCGGCCTCATGGCGATTCGCGAGGAGTTTGCCAAGTCCAAGCCGCTAAAGGGCGCGCGTATTACCGGCTCGCTGCACATGACCATTCAGACCGGCGTGCTGGTCGAAACCCTTCAAGCCCTGGGTGCCGAGGTGCGCTGGGCTTCCTGCAACATATATTCCACTCAAGACCACGCGGCGGCAGCGCTGGTGGCTTCGGGTACACCGGTTTTTGCATACAAAGGCGAAAGCCTGACCGATTATTGGGATTACACGCACCGCATTTTTGAATTCAACGGCAAAAAGGGCACGGCCGCAGAAGGCCCGAACATGATTCTTGACGACGGTGGTGACGCCACTTTGCTGATGCACCTTGGCGCTCGTGCCGAGAAAGACATCAAGGTGCTGGCCAAGCCAGGCAGCGAGGAAGAAATTTGCCTGTTTGCGGCCATCAAAGGCAAGTTGAAGGTTGACCCCACCTGGTACAGCCGCCGCCTGAAAAACATCATTGGCGTGACCGAAGAAACTACCACCGGCGTGATGCGTCTGGAAGAAATGGCCGCCAAGGGGACGCTGGCGTTGCGCGCGATCAACGTGAACGACTCGGTGACCAAGAGCAAGTTTGACAACCTGTATGGCTGCCGCGAGTCGCTGGTAGACGGTATCAAGCGTGCTACTGACGTCATGATTGCCGGCAAGGTGGCGCTGGTGGCGGGTTATGGAGACGTGGGCAAGGGCAGCGCCCAGGCTTTGCGCGCCCTATCGGCTCAAGTGTGGGTGACCGAGATCGACCCGATCAACGCCCTGCAAGCCGCCATGGAAGGCTACAAGGTCGTGACCATGGAATACGCTGCCGACAAGGCCGACATTTTTGTGACCACCACCGGAAACAAGAACGTTATCACCTACAAGCACATGGACGCGATGAAGGACCAGGCCATCGTCTGCAACATCGGCCACTTTGACAACGAGATCGATGTGGCTTCGCTCGCCAAATGCAAGTGGGAAGAGATCAAGCCGCAGGTCGACCATGTGATCTTCCCCAAGACCGGCAAAAAGGCAGAGAAGCGCATCATCCTGCTGGCCAAAGGCCGCCTGGTGAACTTGGGCTGCGGCACCGGCCATCCGAGCTTTGTGATGAGTTCCAGCTTTGCCAACCAGACGATTGCTCAAATTGAGCTGTTTACCAAGCCCAAGGAATACAAGGCAGGCAAGGTGTATGTGTTGCCCAAGCACCTCGACGAAAAAGTGGCGCGTCTGCACCTGATGAAGGTGGGAGCCATGTTGACGGAATTGACCACCGAGCAGGCGGCCTACATCGGCGTTTCCAAGGCCGGGCCGTACAAGAAAGACACCTACCGCTACTGAGCACCCAGCACCATGCGGGTAGACCAGCTGTTGGTCCACCGCCAGCTTGCCAGCACCCGCTCTCAGGCCCAGCGCCTGATTGCGGACGGTGTGCAATGGCTTAGCGGTGAAGAATGGCGACGGGTTGCCAAAAATGGCGACGACGTACCCGAGACAGCCGAAATACGGCTTCTCAACGATGCTGAGGCTCGCTTTGTTTCGCGTGGCGGGCTCAAGCTGGAGGGTGCGCTCAAAGCCACTGCCTTAGACGTGGCGGGGCTGTCGTGTCTGGATGTTGGCCAGTCCACCGGCGGCTTTACTGATTGCCTGCTGCAGCACGGCGCCGCCTACGTGGTGGGCGTGGATGTGGGGCAGGCTCAATTGCACCCGCAACTGCGTGCAGACCCGCGTGTGCTGTGCCTGGAGAAGGTCAACGCCCGATCCATGGACGCTACTAATTTAGTAGCTACTTACGAACAACAGACGGGGGCTGAAAGCCAATTTAACGTTAAATTTCGCGATATGTTGGCTTCTGGCTGCGATCTGGCAGTGGGCGATCTGTCATTCATCTCGCAGACGCTGGTGTTGCCCGCCATCGTGCCACTGCTAAAACCCGGCGGTCACTTGCTGATGCTGGTCAAGCCCCAGTTTGAGCTGCAGCCCGGCCAGGTGGGCAAAGGCGGCATTGTGACCGACCCAGCGCTATACGCCGTGGTTGAAGAGCGCGTTCGAGCCACCCACCGCGAGCTTGGTTTGACCATCAAAGCCTGGTTCGAATCGCCGGTGCAGGGCGGTGATGGCAACCGCGAGTTTTTCATTCATTCACATCTATAGATGGAGCCGATCATGTCGCTCTCAACAACATTCCCGGTCAGTCTGGAGTTTTTCCCCGGTAAAACTGCTGAAGGTGCCGAAAAAATACGTGCTGTGCGTAAAGACCTTTACGTACTCAAGCCCGAGTTTTGCTCGGTAACCTACGGCGCGGGCGGCTCCACCCAGCAGGGCACGTTTGCCGCTGTGGCCGAGATACTGGCCGAGGGCGTGGTGGCGGCGGCGCACTTTTCATGCGTGGGGGCCACCAAGGCGTCGGTTCGTGCGGAATTGGAAACGCTCAAAAACATGGGCGTGAACCGGCTGGTGGCGCTGCGCGGGGATATGCCCAGCGTGTATGGCTCCGAGGGCGAGTTTCGGCATGCCTGCGATCTGGTGGAATTCATCCGCGATGAGATGGGTGACCATTTTTACCTTGAAGTGGCCGCTTACCCTGAGACCCACCCACGCGCCCGCAGCCCGGAGCACGACCTGCATGCGTTCGCTATGAAGGTGAAAAGCGGCGCCAACTCCGCCATTACGCAGTATTTTTACAACCCGGACGCGTATTTCCGGTTTGTGGACGACGCCCGCAAGATGGGTGTGAGCGTGCCCATCATCCCCGGCATCATGCCTATTACCAACTCATCGCAACTCTTGCGTTTTTCAGACATGTGTGGCGCCGAGATTCCGCGCTGGGTTCGGCTTCGCCTCCTGGCCTTCAAGGAGGACACGGCGTCGATCCGTGCCTTTGGGCTGGATGTGGTGACCCACATGTGCGAGCAACTCAAGGCTGGCGGCGCGCCGTCGCTGCACTTTTACACCATGAACCAGAGCGCCCCGGCGCTGGAAATCTGCAAGCGGCTGGGTTACCCGACCTGACCGATTCTGCCGGGCTACGTGCCGGGGCGGCTGGCTGGCCGGGTAACTAGATAGATGCCCGGCAAAATCATTGCCGCGCCCCATGCATGGTGGGTTTGCAAGGCTTCGCCCAACACCGCCCAGGCAATGAGCGCAGCGTAGATTGGCCCCAAGTAGAGCACCACGCTCACTCTGGCGGCGCCGAGTTCACGCTGCATCACCGAATAGGCAAGGTAGGCGCCATAGCCGGGTAGCGCAGCCGCAGCAACTGCCAGGCCGAAACCGGGCAGCGTCAGCATGGGCAATGGGTTTTGCCAAGCTTCAAACAAGGTAAACGGCAGCATCACCAGAACGCCCCCAAAGCTGATGACGGCCAGCCGCGCGCTGGCACTCAAGGGGCTCTGCCACCGCCTGAGAAGAATGGAATAGATCGACCATGACAGGCTTGCCGCCAGGATCCAGCCGTCTCCGGGGACCAGGTCGACGCTGGCAAGGCTACCCCAGTGACCTTTCAGGATGACGTGAATGACGCCCGCAAAAGCCAACGCCACGCCCGCCAGCTGAACTCGCGAGATACGCTCTTTGAGCCAGATGGCTGAGGCCGCCACGATCAACACCGGCGAAATGCTGTAAATCAGCGAAATGTTCACGGCCACAGTGGTACGCCCACCGATGTAGACCCATGCCCCGCAAATCCACATGCCCAAAGCGCCCAGCATCACATAGTGCTTCCAGTCTTTGACAATTTCCCGTCGGTGGGCCTTGAGTTCTGCCCAGTTGCCCAGCGAAAACAGGGCACTGGCAAGGAGCCACCGCACCGAAGCCAGCGCATGAGGCTCGATGTGCCCGGGTGCGCTGCGTGCCACCAGATAGTTAACCGACCATAGCGCGGGGGCAATGAATATCAGGGCAATCGCAAAATTGTGGCGTGCAGAGGGGGTCATCTGTGAGGTGGGCCGCGCGTAACGAGATAAGATAACCCAACATTTGAGTGAGAGTGACTGGGGCAATGAAAATATTATTGACAGGGGCAGCCGGGTTCATCGGCATGACCACTTCGCTAAAGCTCCTTGCGCGTGGCGACGAGGTGGTCGGTCTGGACAACCTGAACAACTACTACGACGTTGCGTTGAAGCAGAGCCGGCTGAACCGCCTGTTGCCTCACGCGAAGTTTCGCTTCGTCAAGCTCGATGTGGCAGAACGGGAAGGCATGGCGGCACTGTTTGCCACCGAGAAGTTTGACCGTGTTATTCATCTGGCGGCGCAGGCCGGTGTGCGTTATTCGCTTGAAAATCCTCATGCCTATATAGAGAGCAATGTGGTCGGCTTCACCAACATTCTGGAAGGTTGCCGCCATGCCAAGGTGCAGCACCTGGTCTATGCTTCAAGCTCAAGCGTGTACGGCGGCAACACCAAAATGCCATTCTCTGAGCATGATGGTGTCGACCATCCGGTGAGCCTGTATGCGGCGACCAAAAAAGCCAACGAGTTGATGGCGCACACGTACAGCCATTTGTTCGGGACGCCAACCACCGGCTTGCGCTTCTTCACGGTCTATGGACCTTGGGGCAGGCCTGATATGGCTCTTTTCCTGTTCACCAAAGCCATTCTGGAAGGTCGGGCGATAAACGTCTTCAATCACGGCAACATGCAGCGTGACTTTACTTATGTGGATGACATCGTCGAAGGCGTAGTGCGTGTGCTGGACCGCGTGGCCACGCCAGACCCGGCTTATGACGCTAAACAGGCAGACCCCGCCACCAGCAATGCACCGTTTCGGGTGTTCAATATTGGAAACAACAACCCGGTGCGCCTTCTTGATTTCATTGGTTGTATTGAGAACGCGCTGGGTAAAAAAGCGCAAAAAAATCTGCTGCCGCTACAGGACGGCGACGTGCCGGAAACCTACGCCAACACTGACGCACTGAACGATTGGGTGGGTTTCGTACCTGAGACCACCGTTGAGCAGGGCATTGCGCGTTTTGTGGCTTGGTATCGTGAATACTATGCGGTGTAGTGTTTTACCAAGCCCCTAGCGCCTGCTTCACAAAGGTCCAATACCCGCTCAAAACCCTCTGCGTTGCCGAAATAGGGGTCGGGGATGTCCGTTTCATTCAGCCCTTCAGCAAAGTCTAAGAGCAATTTCAATTTACTCAATTGGGAGGGGGGGCTGATGCGCTGCAATTCTTGCAAGTTGCTGGCGTCCATCGCCAAAATCAGATCAAAGTCTTCAAAATCTTTCGGAGAGACTTTGCGCGAACAGGTATTTACCAGTTCATATCCCCGGTTCGAAAGTGCCATTTCAGCCCTGCGGTCTGGCCTCTCACCGGGCCAGCGAGCGTGGGTGCCCGCCGAGTCAAACGTCAAAGAATCAAAAAGTCGAGTTTCACTAGCCAGTTTTTGGGCCACAGTTTGCGCCATCGGAGATCGACAGATATTTCCCATGCAAACCATTAACACTTTTGTCATATGGGAAGATTTTATTGTGGCCGCAAGCAAAGCTTCGACCGCCATCTCGAATCGTTGCTAACCTGGCAAAGTCCTCAATTTGTTTTTGACTCATGGCCGAGGCCCGCGTCAGACCTAACAATACCCATCAATTTGTGAGTATTTGTAATGCTGCTTCGGTTTATAGCCAACTGACCGACAATATCCAGTCTAATTTTCAACAATTGTCTGCATATCTGAGCGAAGAGTTAAGCCTTGAGATAGATTGCATTTCGATGAGAAAAGGTAGCGTTCGTACCTAAGAACTTGAGTCGGTCTATAAGAAAACACACAAAAGTGCATTCGGCCACGAGTTGAATTTGGTGGCGCCCTAGGCGGAATCGGTGGTCCACGTGGTGAAAGTTGTCACCTGCGAATACGGTTTAATCAAGTTGCGCAATAAGGGCGGGCCAAGAATATGGCTCCATTTATGACTGTCGTCACATTTAATAATTTGTGAATGTTGCACAAGCTTCAATTGGCAAGGTCGCATTTTTCAACTTTCCCCATGCGCGGGGTCTTGCAAGCCTAATTTAATACAAGACAAGAAACGGTATCACTTCAATGATTTCTATGCCCAACTTTCCGCGACGAGAATTTTTGCGCCATTTGACGGCCACCTTTGGTAGTGTCGCGGCGGTGGGCTGCGGCGGCGGTGGATCGTCGACGGCGGGTCCACTGGCTGCAACGCCAACGCCAACGCCAACGCCAACGCCAACGCCAACGCCAACGCCAACGCCGGCACCAACGCCAACGCCGGC
>JAHEBY010000038.1 GCA_024642025.1 Comamonadaceae bacterium
TCTTCCAGTGTGAAATAGCTATAATATATATAGCAATAAACATATATTTAACAGGGGCTAACGGCCTATTTTTATGACATTTCCGGTCATGCAGTGATTTTTTCGAATTGACGCGTGTCAATGGCCGCCTTGTCCAGTTCAAACCAGGGGTCGGGCTCACCATCAAGCGCAAACTGAAGCCGCTCCCACAGCGCCTTGCGCCCTGCGTGATCGTCCAGGATTCGCTTCTTGACATAGTCCAGCCCGACGCGATTGACGAAGTGCACCGTGCGTTCCAGATACCAGCCTTCAAGCCGGTATAGCTCGCAGAAGGCGCCGGTGTATTCGAGCACTTCCGCGGCGGTCTTGAGCTTGGTGAAGAAGTGCGCCACCTCGGTCTTGATGCCGCCATTGCCTGCCACGTACATTTCCCAGCCGCTGTCCACGCCGATGATGCCCACGTCCTTGATGCCCGCTTCGGCGCAGTTGCGTGGGCAGCCACTCACGGCGAACTTCACCTTGTGTGGCGCGTACATGCGCCACATGGCCCGTTCCAGGTCTTTGCCCATCTGCGTGCTGTCCTGCGTACCCATGCGGCACCATTCGCTGCCGACACAGGTCTTCACCGTGCGTAACGCCTTGGCGTAGGCGTGGCCACTGGGCATGCCAATGTCTTTCCATACGGCCTGCAGGTCTTCCTTTTTGACGCCAAGCAGGTCGATTCGCTGGCCGCCGGTGACTTTGACGGTAGGGATTTTGTATTTGTCGACCGCGTTGGCGATTCGGCGCAGCTCATCGGCCGTCGTCTCGCCGCCCCACATTCGGGGGATGACCGAATAGGTGCCGTCCTTCTGAATGTTGGCGTGGCTGCGCTCGTTGATGAAGCGGCTTTGCGGATCGTCTTTTGCCTCCTTGGGCCACGTGCTGATGAGGTAATAGTTGACGGCCGGCCGGCAGGTGGCGCAGCCGTTAGGCGTTTTCCAATCGAGGAATTGGTGAACATCGCCTACGGTAAGCAACTTGTTGGTCTGGATGGCATCGCGGACGGCCTGATGCCCGTGGTCCGTACATCCGCATATGGCTTTGGTCTTGGGTGTGGCGGAATAGTCGCCACCCGCGGTGAACATCAGAATTTGTTCCACCAGGCCCGTGCACGATCCGCAGGAGGCACTGGCCTTGGTGTGCTTGCGTACTTCGTCGAGCGTAAACAAGCCCTTGTCTCGAATGGCCTTGCAGATGGTTCCCTTGTTGACGCCGTTGCAGCCGCAGACCTCGGCGTCTTCCGGCATCGTCGCGGCTTTGCTATGCCCTTCGTGACCGACATCTCCAATATTGCTCTCGCCGAACATCAGTTTGTCGCGAATGTCGGCCACTGATCGGCCATCGCGCAACAGTTTGAAGTACCAGCTTCCGTCCACCGTATCGCCATACAGGCAAGCGCCTACCAGCGTGTCGTCTTTGAGCACCAGTTTCTTGTAGACCCCACCATAGGGATCGCTCATCACGATTTCCTCGGTGCCTTCGCCGCCCTGAAAATTGCCTGCACTGAAGAGGTCAATGCCTGTCACTTTCAGCTTGGTTGACGTGAGCGACCCCTGATAGCGGCCGATACCAAAGTGAGCAAGGTGGTTGGCAGCGACCTTGGCCTGTTCGAACAGCGGCGCCACCAGGCCGTAGGCGATACCACGGTGCGCTGCGCATTCGCCCACCGAGTAAATGCGTGCATCGGTGATCGTTTGCATCGTGTCATTCACCACAATGCCCTTGTTGCAATGCAGCCGCATGGACTCAGCCAACGTGGTGTTGGGGCGTATGCCGACTGCCATTACCACGAGATCGGCAGCAACTTCGCTGCCATCCTTGAATTTGATGGCCTTCACCCGTCCATCGTCGCCACCGACGAGCTCCTGTGTTTGCGCTCCCATCAGGAACGTCAGGCCACGTTCTTCAAGCGATTTTTGAAGCAATTTGGCAGCTACGCTGTCCAACTGACGTTCCATTAAAGTTGGCATCACATGCACCACGCTGACCGTCATTCCGCGGCGCATGAGACCGTTCGCAGCCTCAAGGCCTAACAGCCCGCCGCCAATGACGACCGCGTTTTTGTATTTGGTTGCCGCATCAATCATCTCGTTGGTGTCGGCAATGTCGCGATAGGCGATGACGCCTTTCAGATCTTTGCCGGGTACAGGAAGGATGAACGGGTTGGAGCCTGTGCAGATCAGCAGGCGATCGTATTCCTGCTCGATCACCCCGCCTTGCCCATCTTCCGCACGCACGATGCGCTTCACGCGATCTACTGACACTACCTTTTTACCGGCGTGTAGCGCGATGTTGTTGTCCTTGTACCAGTCCCACGAGTTCAGAACGATCTCGTCCAGCGTCTGCTCGCCGGCAAGCACCGGGCTAAGCAGGATGCGGTTGTAGTTGGGGTGCGGCTCGGCACCGAAGACCGTGATGTCGTACAGATCGGGCGCGATCTTTAATAGTTCTTCCACAGTGCGCACACCGGCCATGCCGTTGCCCACCATCACCAGGTCGAGTTTTTTCATGTTTGTGTGCTCCCGTTCAGAAATACCAGGCCACCACGGCCACAACACGTTCTGCGCTTATCACCGGCAACGCAACGACCGCCTTCAGCCCAGCGCCACGGGCTGCGAAGCCCACTGGTCCCGGTTGTTCGCCGGCTGGTTGTGCCACGGCTGGCGTGCCGGTGGCCAGCGCCTGACCCAGCACGCCTTGGCCTGCAGGCACCCCGTCAGCAGATGCCACGGCTCGAAGCGTGCCCTCCACCTCGCAGTGGCCCTGGGTGCGGGCGAGCGCAGTGCCCGCTGCGTCTGGCAACCAGATTTCGAATCGACGCACCAGCGGCGTTGCCAGAGCTGACAGCATCGCCATCACATAGGTGTCGGGCCCAGGTACCGGGCAAGGCAAGCCAAATCCGCGGTTGATGCCAACCTGCTCGGCGCTGTTGGCGCGTATGAACTTGCTGCCTTTGCCCAGGTCCGGCATAAAAACAGGTAGACCGCTCTCCCACGCCAGCCCAGGCAAGCCAGTGCCTTTGCGAAAGCGCGTGTTTCGCGATACGAACTCGAACAGTTCGGCTGTGCCGCCGTAGTAGCCTGCGTCCAACTTCAAGTCGGCGTCGTTTTCTTCGTTGCGCCAGAGTTCTATGGCCCCCACATGGGCTTCATCATCGCCACACAGGATCACCACCACGGCGCGCAGCGACTCGCCAGCAAACACGGGCCACGCCACGGCACTGGTCAGGCCTTCGGCAGCGGCTGCCTTGCTGCGGCGGAATCCGTGCCCCTGTAGCTCGTTCAGAACTACAGGCCGGCGTAGTTCCCACGCCTGGCCGGGTAGACCTTCGCCGCGGCCAAAGCACATTTGGCGGCTGGCGGCCCCAAAAAAGACCTTGGTGTCTCCGTAGTAACCGCTCGCGAATTCCAGAAGAGAGTGGTCGAGGTCGGGGACCCAGACCTCTACACAGCGAATGAATGTTTTCATGGATGCGTGGGATTCAGTGTTGGTGGCCACAGGCTGCGAGAAAACCGATCAGTTCCTCGCGCAGCTCGTAGTAGCGCGGGTGGGCCAGCAGTTTGGCGCGTGTGCGCGGGCGCTCCAGTGGTACGTCCATGACCTGTCCGATCTTGGCTCTTGGACCGTTGGTCATCATGACAACGCGGTCGGCCAGCAAAATGGCTTCGTCTACATCATGCGTAACCATGATGGCGGTGACGCGGTTACGCGCCCACACCTCCATCAACACTTCCTGCAATTCCCAGCGCGTCAGGGCATCCAGCATGCCAAATGGCTCGTCCAGCAGGAGCAGCTTGGGCTGCAGTGCAAAAGCTCTTGCAATACCCACTCGCTGCTTCATGCCATTGGACAACTCGCTGGCCTTTTTCTGCAGGGCCGAACCCAGGCCGACGCGTTGCAGGTAGTAGCGAACCATGTCGCCACGTTCAGCCAGCGTCACGTGGGGGAACACGCGGGCGACGCCGAGCATGACGTTCTCAAAGGCGGTCAACCAGGGAACCAGACTCGGAGACTGGAACACCAAGCCTCGGTCGGGGCCAGCGTCCACGACCTGGCGGCCATCCAGCACGATGACACCTTGGGAGATTTCGGTCAACCCTGCCATCATGGACAACACCGTTGATTTGCCGCACCCCGAATGTCCGATGAGCGAAATGAACTCGCCTTTGTTCACTTTGAGGTCAAAGCCGTCTACAACGGTCTGAGGGCCCTTGGGCGTGGGGTAGATCTTGATCACCTTGGAAAATTCAGCGAAGCGCTCGTCACCAATTCGAAATGCGTCGGCAGATCCCAGCGCTACCGACGGCGCGGTCGTCTGAACCTCATCTTCGATGCGTTCGGCCAGATCCGCATGGCGCAGACCCAGCCGCTTGGCCATGGTCGCGCTGCGGGCAGGAGCCATGATGTTGACGGG
Source organism: Comamonadaceae bacterium (assembly GCA_024642025.1). GTDB lineage: Bacteria > Pseudomonadota > Gammaproteobacteria > Burkholderiales > Burkholderiaceae_C > Egaibacter. Next base: position 4,436 of record JAHEBY010000038.1, read on the forward strand.
AGACTGCCGGGGCAGGTTGATAACGTCCGCTCCTTGAGAATTTGGACGCGCATGAGCCATATTCAGCAAGGTCTGGGTGATCTCGCCGCGTAGCTTCTGGTATTGATGGTTGTGATTCATCGCCATGCGGTCGCGAGGGCGTGGCAGATCGACCTCAAACGATTTACCCAGACCCGCGCCCGGTCCGACTTCCAGCGGAATCACGCGATCCGCCAGCATGAGAGCCTCATCCACGTCGTTGGTGATCAGCAGAACGGTCTTTTTGTCTTCGTTCCAGATGCGCACAATTTCGTCTTGCAGTTGCCCGCGCGTCAAAGCGTCAAGTGCCGACAGGGGCTCATCCAGCAGCAAGACGTCAGGGTCGGTGGCCAGTGCCCTCGCCACCGACACCCGTTGGCGCATGCCACCGGACAGTTGCAGTGGTTTCTTGTCAATGGCAGCAGAGAGTCCAACCATGCCCACATAATGGCGAGTGCGCTCATCGCGCTGTATCTGGCTTTCGTTGGCAAATACGCGATCGATCGCGAGCGACACGTTCTCGCCGACCGTGAGCCAGGGCATCAGTGAGTAGCTTTGAAACACGATGGCACGATCGGGCCCGGGCCCAAGAATGGGCTTGCCCTTTTTAAGAACTTGTCCGCTGTCTGGCATGCTCAGGCCCGCCAGCATGTTGATGAGCGTGGTCTTTCCGCTGCCCGAAAAGCCCACAATGGCCACGAACTCGCCCTCAGCGATGTCCAGGTTGATGTCCTTCAGCACTTCTGCGCGTGAAGCACCACGACCAAAACCTTTGCTGACGTGGCTGAGGCTCAACGCCGGAATATCCGGCACCACCGACAGGGCCGGACCACCCGGCAGGAGCGCGCCACCGCTCGATTTCAATGCGTTACCCATTTTGATTCCTTTGTTACGACATTCAGGTTTCCATGGATAGCTTTAGCGGCGGGCGCTCAGGTCCTGCAGGAGCTGCATCACGCGATCCAGGCAGAAGCCGATGATGCCGATGGTGAAGACTGCAACGATGATCCGGCTGAGCGAATCGGAGCTGCCGTTTTGAAACTCGTCCCAGACAAATTTGCCGAGCCCGGGGTTTTGGGCCAGCATCTCGGCAGCGATCAGAACCATCCAGCCCACACCCAGAGAAAGGCGCATGCCGGTGAAAATGAATGGCAGCGCCGATGGCAGGATGATCTTGCGAACGCGGGTCATCAACGGCAGCTTCAGCACCCGACTGACATTGACCAGATCGCGGTCAACCGACGTCACGCCCACTGCCGTGTTGATGAGCGTTGGCCACAACGAGCACAAAGTCACGGTAATGGCTGACACCAGAAATGACTTGTCAAACATGGGTTCTGAGGCGGTGACGTAGAGCGCACTGACCACCAGGGTCACGATGGGCAGCCATGCCAGAGGCGAAACCGGGCGGAAAATCTGCACGATGGGGTTGATGGCCATCTGCACGATCTTTGATGAACCCGCCAGAATGCCCAAAGGCACAGCGATCACCGTGGCCAGCAGAAAGCCGGCAAACACGGTTTTCAGGCTTGTAAGGATTTGCGCCAGATAGGTGGGCTTGCCGGTATAGGCGCGGATCGTGGGCTGGTAGCTCGGGTCTTCAGCCTTGATTTCAGCGTTGCGTTTTTCCTGCCGCTCATAAAACGCGTTACGTCTTGTCTGATCGGCCCGATAGTCATCCCAAAGCGTCTTGGCTTGTTCAACAACCTGTACCGGCCCAGGCAAAACGCCCAGGCTGGTGTTGATGCGCGCAGCCACCACATTCCAGGCAACGAGGAACAAGACCAGCGACAAAAGTGGCACGCCCAAGCTCAATAGCAGGGTGCGGGCGCCGCCGTTTGAACCGACAGTGCCGATGCTTTTCAGGCGGGACAGTATGGCTTGCATGATTTGTTCTCTCTAGTCTGGAAATAGGAGTTACGACGCGGCTTTGACGCTCAGGCCTTTTCGGCACCCTTCAGGCCGATCTGAAATTTCTTCAGGTAGTCGTTGGGTTTGCGGCCGTCGTAAACCAGGCCGTCAATGAATCCGTCCTGCGGCCCCTTGAATCCGTCCGTCTTGGGGAGATCGGTAGCCACCATCTTGCCTTCGGCAATCAGCTCTTTGGCGGCCTCTGCATACACCGCTGGCAGGTAGACCTTTTTGGCAGTTTCCATGTACCAGCTGTCCGGTTTCTCCTCGGCGATCTGACCCCAGCGGCGCATTTGTGTGAGGTACCAGATGGCATCGCTGTAGAACGGATAGGTGGCGTAGTTTTTGAAGAACACGTTGAAATCGGGTGCTGGGCGTTTGTCGCCTTTCTCGTATTCAAACGTACCGGTCATGCTGTTGCCGATGACGGCTTCGTCTGCACCGACGTAATTGGATCTGGCCAGAATCTTGACGGCTTCGATGCGGTTGGCCATGCTGGTGTCGAGCCACTGGCCAGCGCGTATCAGCGCCTTGACAATGGCGACGTGGGTGCGAGGGTTCTTGGCGGCCCAGGCGCCGGTCACGCCGAATACTTTTTCGGGGTTGTATTTCCAGATTTCATGGTCAGTCACAACCGGCACGCCGATGCCTTTGATGACGGCCTGCTGATTCCACGGTTCGCCGACACAGTAGCCGTTGATGGTTCCGGCTTCCATCGTGGAGGGCATCTGGGGGGGTGGGGTAACCGACAGCAAAACGTCGGCTTTCTTGGTGCCTGTGATGTCGTCGGGCGTGTAGTAGCCCGGGTTCAGGCCACCAGCGGCAAGCCAGTAGCGCAATTCATAGTTGTGTGTGGAGACGGGGAAGACCATGCCCATCTTGAACGACTTGCCCTCTTTCTTGAAGCCGTCGACCACTTTTTTAAGGGAATCCGCCTTGATGGGGTGCTTGACCTTGCCTCCCTCCATTGGCAGATATTTCTTCATTTCGGCCCACACGGCGTTGGATACCGTGATGCCGTTGCCATTCAGATCCATGCTGAACGCAGTAACCACATCAGCCTTGGTGCCGACCCCAATCGTGGCGCCGAGTGGCTGGCCGGCCAGCATGTGAGCGCCGTCAAGCTGTCCGTCAATCACGCGGTCGAGCAACACCTTCCAGTTGGCCTGGGCTTCGAGGGTCACATACAGACCTTCGTCTTCGAAGAAGCGCTTTTCATAGGCGATGACCAGCGGCGCGCAGTCGGTCAGCTTGATGAACCCGAGCTTGAGCTCTTCTTTTTCTGGGCGTGCGCCTTTTTTCTGGGCGAGCGCTGCAGCCGGCAGGCCAAGCGCGGCTGCGCCTGTCATGGCGGCAGATGCGGCAAGCACGCTGCGGCGATTCAAGGATTTAGGTGAGTTCATGCTGAGTTCCCTTCAAGTAAATGGCTGAAAAAATGGAAGTTGAAATGAGGCGTTTGGTCAATTGGCGATTGCCGCAACTCTTGCGGGAGCACGTATGGAAAACGAGTCCGCATAGCTGCGGGGGTCTGATCCATCCCAGACCTTGCCGTCCAGCAGCGTTGTGCTTCGCGACGCCTGGGCGGGCGTCTGAATGGCCAGATCACTAGCGGCTTGGCGATAAATTTCGATCTGGTTGATCTGCTGGGCTGTTCCCAGATAGTCGGGATGTTCATTCACCAGCCCCCAACGCTTGTACTGGGTCAGAAACCACATGCCGTCAGATAAATAGGGGAAGCTCACACTGCCATCGTTGAAAAAGGAGATGTGATGATGGTCGTTCCAGTTGCGCCCGGTGCCGCTTTGGTAGTCACCTAAAAGACGTCCGCTGATGATGTCCGGGCGGGTGTTGATGTACGGCTTTGCTGACAGAACTTCAGCAGTCTTTAACCGGTTTTCTTTGCTCGCATCAATCCAGCGGGCGGCCTCCAGCACCGCGCTCACCACGGCCCGGGCGGTATTTGGGTGGCGTTTGATGAACTCGGCTGTGGCGCCCAGCACCTTTTCAGGATGATCCGGCCAAACAGCCTGCGATGCGGACGCCGTGATACCCACGCCCTCAGACACGGCAATCTGGTTCCACGGCTCGCCGGCGCTGAATCCGTCAATGTTGCCGGCACGCATGTTTGTCACCATCTGGGTCGGTGACAACACCGTGCAGTCAACGTCGGTTATAGGATTCACGCCACCGCTGGCGAGCCAGTAATACAGCCACATAGCGTGGTTGCCTGTTGGAAAGGTATGTGCAAACGTGTATTCACGTGGCTCTTTGTGCACCAGTGATGACAGACTGGCCAGGTCGACTGCGCCCTTTGCCGACAGCTTGCGTGACAGGGTCAGCCCCTGGCCATTCTGGTTAAGCGTCATGAGCACAGCCATGGATTTTTGGTTGCTGCCGATGCCCAGGTGCGCACCGTAGACAAGCCCGTACAGCACGTGGGCGAAGTCGAGTCCGCCATCCACCAGCTTGTCGCGCACGTTGGCCCAGCTGGTTTCCCGCCTGGGCGTGATGGTGATGCCGTATTTCCGGTCAAACCCCAGCACTGACGCCATCACAACGCTCGCGCAGTCCGTCAGAGGTATGAAACCGATGGTGACTTCCGTTTTCTCGGGCGCGTCACTTCCTGCCGCGAAAACGCCATTTCTGGCGGCCGGAATTGGCCCGTCGTTGGTGGTGAGCGACAGTTCAGTCATGTCAACATCTTTGGCCTGCGGTTACAACAAAAAAAGGCGTCCTCACGTCGCAGTGAGCTGCTTAAGCAACTCGCTACCCATGGGGACGCCTTTGTCCTTGTTAAGAAGCTTGCCCGTCATTGGACCAACATCCTTAAGTGACCCTTTGGGGAGAGTCGTCCCTAGGACTTAGCAATGAGCGTGCCAATTTACTTTGTCGGCTTTTGGGTGGTTTTGGTTCTTGGAGTGCCCGGAACAGGGCGCTTCGCGTCCATCTCGGGACAAGCCGATGTCAAAAGCATGAGTTGGCCGCGCCCTGGGTGGCACTGAAATGGTGCGCCGCACCATTTCAGGCGCGGGTCATCTGAGCAGGTCGGCCACGTCGAGAATGCGCTGGGCTACTTCAGCCAGCTTGATGTTCTTGTCCATAGCCGTTTTGCGCAGGCGGGCATAGGCTTCCTGCTCGCTCAGGCCATGGTGCTGCATCAAAAGCGACTTGGCCTGATCGATTACTTTGCGGTCTGCCAGCTCGGACCGGGCCTGTGCCAGTTCGTTGCGCAGGTCCTGCTCGTGCTGAAAGCGGGCCATGGCAACGTGCAGGACCGGCCGAATGCGAGCGGCCGACAGGCCGGCCACGATGTACGCAGTAACGCCCGCGGCAAATGCGTCTTTGACGTGAGTGGTGTCTTCATCGTTGGTGAACATCACGATGGGGCGTCTCTCGTCTCGGGTCGCCATAACAACGTGTTCCAGCGCGTCACGCGCGTCACTCTCGGCATCCACGATGATCATGTCGGGCTGCAACTGGGTCAGTCGTTCACGCAGAAACGGATCTGCCGGAAGCACGGCAACCAAGTTGAAGTTGTTTTCAAGCAAGCCAATGCGTAAGCTGCGTGATCGCTCTGCCTGTTTCAGCGCGTACTCGTCATCAGCGTCGTCAGCCGACAGATCTGGCGCTATGACGACAATTCTCAGGGGCTTGCTCATATGCAGGGTTTGGCTGCAAGAACTGAGCCATCAACCGGGCTATCGAAGGCCAAGGTTTGAGAGCCTGATCTAAACTTGTGCCGTATGCAGCAAATTATCCGCATGGAGCGCAAGGGTCTGAACGCCACTGGCAAGAAGTTCGGGATCAATGCATGACGCCACAACTCGTGCTTGGCATCGAGTCTTCTTGCGACGAAACCGGTGTGGCCCTTGTTGCCTTGTCGGGTTCTGGTGTGCCCAAACTCCTGGCGCACGCGCTGTATAGCCAGGTTGACATGCATCAGGCCTATGGAGGCGTCGTGCCCGAACTGGCGAGCCGTGATCACATTCGCCGGGTATTGCCTCTGACAACCTCTGTTTTGCGAGAAGCAAGGCGCCGCCCTGACGAAGTGGATGTGGTGAGCTTTACCCGCGGCCCGGGTCTGGCCGGCGCTTTGCTTGTAGGTGCAGGGGTGGCGTGTGCATTGGGCGCTTCGCTGGGAAAGCCCGTCTTGGGTATTCATCATCTGGAAGGGCATCTGCTCTCGCCGTTTCTGAGTGCTGACCCGCCCGAGTTCCCGTTTGTCGCGCTGCTGGTTTCAGGTGGGCATACACAGCTCATGCTGGTCCAGGGTGTCGGCCACTATCAAGTGCTGGGCGAAACGATCGATGATGCGGCGGGCGAGGCGTTTGACAAATCTGCCAAATTGATGGGCTTGGGCTACCCGGGTGGCCCTGCCTTGTCGCGCATGGCCGAGCAAGGCGACCCAAGCGCCTTCAAGTTGCCCAGGCCGCTGCTGCACAGTGGTGACCTGAATTTCTCTTTTGCGGGCCTGAAAACAGCCGTGATGGTTCAGGCCAGAAAGCTGGTTGCGGCCCATGAAGAGGGTGCGCCGGTCTCTGGACAACTGATAACGCCGTTTGAGTCATTGCCAACCAAGACGCGGGCAGATTTGGCTGCGTCGACTGAAGCCGCCATAACAGACGTCCTCGTGCAAAAAACCCTTGCGGCGCTTAAGCAGACCGGCCAGACCCGTGTCGTGGTGGCCGGGGGTGTTGGGGCCAACCGACGCCTTCGGCAGCAGCTCAACGCGGCCTGCGCCAAGCGGCAGATACGGGTGCACTATCCCGAATTGAGTTTGTGCACTGATAACGGTGCCATGATTGCCATGGCAGCAGCCATGCGCCTGCAAGCCAACATACAACAAGCCAGCGAGACTTACGCGTTTGACGTGAAGCCGCGCTGGCCGCTGAATCAGTTGATGGCCAGCTCGGTGACCTGACTCACTGGCAACACTTTTGCCAGCGTGACGGTCAGCACGCCGTTTTCCAGCTTGGCCTGGCTGTTGGCGACATCAATGTCCTGTGGCAACTCGTAGGCGGCGCGGTATTGGCGCGGTGCGCCTTCGCGCGATTGAATGCGAACCACGTTGCCCTCGATCCCGATGTTCAACTGCTCCCGTGTGACCCCTGGAACGTCAAAGGTCAGCGTGACGGTTTTGTCGTCTTGGTCAACGGTACTGGCTTGACCTGCCGGCGCTTGCATCGCGCCAGCAAGGAAGCGCTCCAGCGAACGGCCCGCTGGTGAAAAACGATGACGATGTTGCATAACTGGAAGTGCGGATGCGTAAAACATGTGAGTTGACTCCTTGTACACTGCGCGGCCATCACACCGACTGCCGCTTCTGTTTGAAGTGCGTCCAGTCAATTGGTTTTCAAGAGACTTTTCCTCATGTATATTTTTTGCCGCAGGGCCTTGAAATGGCTCGCACTGGTTTTATTTATTCCGGTTTTCGCCTTTGCCGGGCCAGTGCCCGGGCCGTTGAAGCTGGCGTTGATTGAAGGTTTGAGTGGCGGCAACGCCAATGGCGGGGAAGCGGTGTATCGCAACATGGCTTGGGCCGTGGAGCGCGTCAATCAGCGCGGTGGCGTGCAGACGGCGGCGGGCCCAAGACAGCTGGCATTGCAGCGATTTGACAGCAAGGGTCAGGTGGAAGAGGCGCTTTCTGGCCTTCGTTCAGCCATTGATGACGGCGCCCAGATCATTCTGCAAGGCAATTCATCAGCCGTAGCTGCCGCGCTGATTGACGCGATCAACAAGCACAACGAGCGGGAGCCCGGGCGTCGAGTGCTCTTCTTGAACTACTCGGCGGTGGATCCAGCCTTGACCAACGCGAAATGCAGCTTCTGGCATTTCCGGTTCGATGCGCACGCCGATATGCGCATGGCGGCATTGATGTCGGT
>JAHEBY010000371.1 GCA_024642025.1 Comamonadaceae bacterium
GTTGTGCCTTCTTGCTGCTCGGTGGCACGCTATGCGGCTATTGGGTTGTCAGCCTTCACGCTGCCAGTGCGGCCGTGAACCGCACGCTTGACCAGCAGGCGTCCGAACTTGCTGTCCTCCAAACTAGTGCGCTTTCAAACAAAGCGGCAACTGGAGCCGACGCGGCGCCGATGGAACAGTCACTTCAAGCGGCGCGCGCGGCAATGGCGCAACGCCAGGCTGTACTGCTGGAACTGCAGGCAGGTCTCCTGAATGGTGGCCCTGGACATGCAGCGCGCCTGCAACTTGTTGCCTCCACGATTCCCACCATGGTATGGGTGACAGACGTGGCGGCCGACGCCAAGCGACTGGATGTTAAGGGGTTCACGCTGGAGCCATCCGAACTCAATGTCTGGGTTGCCAAGCTGGCTGTGAGCCCCCTATTAGCCGGGCAGCAGTTGGCTACTGTCTCAGTGGAGAAGGTTCAGTCTGGCGACGTAAACAGCCGAGACGCGAAAAACACGCTACCACTTGAGAAAGCGATTGCGTTGCACAAGCCATTGTGGTCTTTCAGGTTGGTCAACGCTGTCACAGGAGGCAAGCCATGAAAGCATGGTGGACGCGCCATGCGGCGCGTATTGACGCCTTGAGCCTCAGGGAGCGGGCATTTCTTCTTGTGACGATCGTGCTGGCCTGCGCGGCCCTGGCGGACCAAATCTGGCTTGCCCCTGCACAGAAAGCCCACAGTCAGCTCAAGCAGCGAATGGACAAGCAAAGCGCAGAGTTACAGCGGCTTGGTGAAGAGTTGAAGGTCGCGGCGAATAAGCCGAGCCCGCTGCGACTGATGCGGGACGAGATGGCCAGTATTCAGTCTGCAACCGATGAGCTCGACAGAACAATATTTGCCATGTCGAACTTGAATGCCGGCGATGCACCAATCATGCCCGTGCTCGAACAGTTTCTACGCAAGCACAAAGGGCTTACTTTGGTCGGTACGACGACGCTATTACAAGACAAACCACAGGTCGCTGCCGGCACCACCCAGGGGGTCCTGCCAGCCGGCCTGAGCCGCACCGGACTGGAGCTGACTGTGTCGGGCGCGTTTGAAGACCTCGTGGGCCTCATTCAGAATCTGGAAAAGGCACTTCCCAACTTGCGGTGGGGAAGAATGCACCTGAAGAGCGACACCCTACCGCCCCAACTTACTGTGCAGGTTTTTGTGATGGGGGTGCAGCAATGACTAGTCCATCGAAATTCAGAGCAGTTGTTTGCCTGATCGCAGTTTGGCTGACGGTCGGGAGCGAAGCGGTATTCGCAGACGGTCTGCGGGATCCCACCGTTCCACCCACCGTGGCAATGCCATCTGTAGCGAATCCCGAAGCGGATACGTTGACAGATGTTGCGCGAAATCTCTCAATCATCATTCGAGACGGAAAGCGATTTGTCGTGAAAGGAACACGGCTGTATGCCGAAGGCCAGATGCTTGAAAAATTCCGTATCGAACGCATCGCCGAAACCGAGATCTGGCTTCGCGAAGGCAGCAAGAGTCGAATCGCCCACATTTATTCGGGCATCAGTCGCAAGCGGGCGGCTCCCGTCAACGTCGTCAGTGCAGATCCAGTTGGCGCAGCCGGATCGATCAAACCATAAAGCCTGTACTTCAAGCAAAAGAGAACACCATCATGAACAACATGCACTCATTGACAACACTTTGCGTGGCAGTGCTCGTGCTGTCAGGCTGCGCGTCAGACCGCCCGCTTCGCACGCCGGATGCAAGTCAGGTTGTACGTGCGGAACTGGAGCCTGCGCCACCGACGCCTGTGGTGGTGCCAGCGCGTATTATCGAAGCGTTGGCTGAACCCGCCCCCCCTCTGGTACCTGTTGCACCGGAACCGCGGCTGGACTTGCTGGTCAACAACGCCAACGCACGGGAAGTGTTTCTCGCTATTGTTGCTGACTCGCGCTATAGCATGCTCATGCATCCGGACGTTGCAGGCAGCTTGTCTGTCACGCTACGCGGTGTCACGGTCAAGGAAGCGCTTGAATCGATTCGCGACGTTTATGGTTATGACTTCAAGATGGATGGCCGCCGCATTACGGTCTACGCACCGTCGTTGCAAACTCGAATTTTTACAGTGAACTACCCCAACGCAGAACGGCGTGGCAGTAGTGAGCTGCGCGTAGCTTCTGGCAACGGAAATGTGAGCGCAAATTCGGGTGGGGGTTCAAACGCCAATAACGCTTCTGCTCAAGGTGGATCGGGCCAGCCATCCGACAGCACCAGGGTTCTGACCAATTCGAAAACAGACCTGTGGTCAGAGTTGACAGAGGCCATTAAAGGATTGGTTGGCAATGGGGCTGGCCGCAGCGTTATTGCAAGCCCGCAGGCCGGCATCATGGCCGTGCGCGCGATGCCTGAAGAGTTGCGTCAGGTTGAGAAGTTCCTGAAAGCGGCCCAAATTGCCGTTGAACGCCAAGTGATGCTCGAAGCAAAGATTGTGGAAGTGGAGCTGCGTGACGGCTACCAAAGTGGAGTCAATTGGGCCGCTCTGGCTACGTCTGGCAACACCAAAGCCGCGGCGGGCATTCTGGGCAATAACGTTGTGGGCGATAGCGCGTTATTGAAGTCAGGCACTACTGTGCTGCCAGGCGTGGTTCCGGTGCCTTCCCTGGCGACTGGGGGTGGCTTGTTTGGCCTCGCGCTGGCGACTAGCCACTTTGCTTCGGTGATGGGCTTTCTCGAGACGCAGGGCGACGTGCAGACACTTTCCAGCCCCCGCATCGCCACGATCAACAATCAGAAGGCGGTGTTGAAGGTCGGAAGCGATGACTACTTTGTAACCAACGTGTCGGGTGGATCCACCACTGCAGGCACGACCAATACGTCCGCAAGTACCACGCTGCCGACTTTGACGCTGACTTCCTTCTTTTCCGGTATTTCGCTGGACGTTACACCGCAGGTCGACGACGGCAACAGCATCATGCTGCATGTTCATCCCTCTGTGACCACAGTAACTGAAAAGACAAAGCAGATCGACCTTGGCACTATTGGCAACTACCGGTTGCCGCTGGCATCGAGCAGTGTGAATGAGACCGATACGATGGTGCGAATTCAGGACGGCGCGATTGTGGCCATTGGAGGACTTATGCAGCTCGAAACCAATCGCAGTACGTCGGGCTTGCCCGGATCGGCGAATCTTACCGGCATTTCGGCTTTGCTGGGAAACCGGGCCAGTACCGGACGGAAGAAGGAAGTCATCGTGCTCATCAAGCCCACCATC
>JAHEBY010000372.1 GCA_024642025.1 Comamonadaceae bacterium
CCCTGGCGGCCAGCGCTGCGCTCGACGCTGGTCTGGGTGTCAACGCTGGCCATGACCTGAATCGCGACAACTTGACGGAGTTTTTGCGAAAAGTCCCGGGTGTGCAGGAAGTGTCCATCGGGCATGCGCTGATTGCCGATGCCCTCGAGATCGGCTACCGGGCCACTGTTGCAGCCTACCTGCAATGCATCGCAGATGCTTCGGCCTGATCAGCAAGGCATGATTTACGGCATTGGTACCGATATTTGCGACATTCGCCGAATTCGCGCAAGTCTTGCGCGCCATGGAGACCGGTTTGCGCGCAAGATTTTGTGCGACACCGAGTTTGCCGTGTGGCAAGCACGGAGCCAACGCTGGCCCGAACGCGGCGTGAGCTATCTGGCAACGCGCTTTAGCGCCAAAGAGGCGTTCAGCAAGGCCATCGGCCTTGGCATGCGCATGCCCATGACGTGGCGCCTCTGTGAAATTGCCAAACTGCCGTCTGGCCACCCGAACGCCGGCAAGCCCTGTGTGGTGGTTCATGGGGTCTTGAAGGAGTGGTTCGACGCCCAGCAGTTGACGGCGCATATCACTGTGTCAGACGAAACGGATTACGCAGCCAGTTTCTGTGTAATTGAGAATAAATAAGCCATTAGCCCTCGTCAGTTATGCGCAATTAGCTATGAATTACGTAGCAACTGTTTTTGAAATCCATTCTCCTGCCAGGATACTCCCATGAGACAACATGCGCCCCTCATCATTGATATCGCCGGGTTGAGCCTGACTGAAGCCGATCGCCTGCAGCTAAGCCATCCTCTGGTCGGCGGCATCATTCTCTTCGCGCGCAACTGGCAGAGTCGCGAGCAGCTGACCAGTCTGTGCCATCACATCAAGGAGGTGCGTGCTGACCTGCTGATTTGCGTGGACCATGAAGGCGGGCGCGTCCAGCGGTTCAAGACAGATGGGTTCACCCATTTGCCCCCCATGCGTGCCTTGGGTGAAATGTGGTTTCAGGACGGAAATTTGGGCGAAGGCCACGGTGCCATGCGCGCTACCAATGCCGCCAGCGCCTGTGGATACGTTTTGGGTGCCGAGTTGCGAGCCTGCGGCGTTGACCTGAGCTTTACGCCTGTGATTGACCTTGATTTCGGCCAGAGCAGCGTGATTGGTGACCGCTCCTTTGGGCGAGATCCGCGCGTCGTGACGATGCTGGCCAAAAGCCTGATGCATGGCTTGCAGCTGAGCGGTATGGCCAATTGCGGCAAACATTTTCCGGGCCACGGTTTTGTCAAAGCCGATTCACACCTCGATATTCCAGTTGACAACCGCAGCCTGAAGGCGATTCTGGCTGACGATGCAGCGCCATACGGCTGGCTGAGTACCACGCTTGCCAGTGTGATGCCGGCCCACGTGGTTTACGCCAAAGTCGATTCGCGCCCTGCAGGGTTCTCCGAGACCTGGCTGGCCGATATTCTTCGCGGGCAACTGGCCTTTCAGGGCGCGATCTTCAGTGACGACCTGTCCATGGCTGGCGCCCGCCTGATTGATGGCGAACAGGTGAGTTACACGCAGGCCGCGATTGCGGCTCTGACGGCGGGGTGCGACATGGTGTTGCTGTGCAACCAGTCAGTGGATGGTGGTGCCGCAGTGGACGAACTTCTGCAAGGTATGACCGAGGCGCTGCTGCGTGGGCAGTGGCAGGTGAGCGGGGCGAGTGAACTTCGTCGCGAAGCCCTGTTGCCACAGACTCCAGTGCCGGACTGGGATGACCTCATGGTGCAGCCCGCTTACATGCACGCGCTTGATTTGATACCCTGATGCTGACATCGTGGCAGTTTTTCAGACCCGCCTATGAAGGCGGCTCCTGGTGGCTGTTGTTTACTTCGCAATGGGCGCATTTGAGTCTGTTGCATGCGGCGGCCAATGCGCTCGCGGCGGCACTGATCGCAATGATTTTTTTCCGCATGGTGCCCTGGCTTGTGCAGCTGATCGCTTTTTTGGGTGGATTTCTGGGTGTGGCCGTTGTCATCGCTGCGGACCCTAACTGCTTGTCTTATGCGGGCGCTTCAGGTGCGCTGCACGGGATGCTGGCGGGCAATGCATGGCATCTGCTGGTCGCCAATAAGGCTGACAGCGGGCCGCGGGCCAGGTATTTGATGGGATTCGGCTTGCTGATTTTGCTGGGTATGTTGATCAAAATCGTGGTGCAGCATGCTACCGCCACCGCGGCTCCAGGTTGGTTGGGTTTTGTAACCTATTACCCTGCCCACGAAGCGGGAGCCCTCGGTGGGCTGCTCACCATTTCAGGGCTCGTTTTTCTCTGCAGAAGGCCGCAGCCGCAGCGCGGCACCCGCTAACGCCAGGGCGGCAAGTGCCAGCAAATCCAGCCAGCCCGGCGCACCACCGCCTGATGACGCAGGGGCGCTCACGGTCACATTGACGGTTGCAGAAGCGCCTGCGCTCACCGCGTCTTTGGGTGTAATCGTTACCTGGTAGGTGCCAGCGGGTCGTGCAACTTGCCAGTTGAATACGCCGGTTGTCGAGCTAAAGGTTGCACCCGTTGGCAGACCGGATGCCGAGTAGGTCACTGTGTCGCCATCCAGGTCAGTCGCCGTCGCCTTGAAACTCAGTGCGTCCCCAAGTCCGACCGTTTGGGATGCGATGGTTGCCAACGCTGGTGCCGAATTGGCCACCTGCACGGTGACGCGGCTTTCAGTCTTGCGACTCATGTTGTCAGTCGCCTCAAACTTAAACACGTAATTGGACAGGGTCGACGCCAGCTGAACGGTGGTCACCAAGGCGTTGCTGTTAGTAATGTTGACCGACGTACCTGAGAGTTGGGTCCACTGTGTAGACGTGATCGAGGCACCCGACGCGGCAGCTGCAGTTGCAGTGAGCGTGACCGTAGCGTTGCGGCTCACCGGGTTGGCGGGGCTGGAGGTGGCGGTTGTCACCGGCGCGTTCGCGGCCAGTGCTAACCTAACGGCCTCGTCGGCATCGAGCATGCCGGCACCGCATTCCGTATTGTTGAAGCAGTAGGAATTGGCGGGAAAGGCTCTTACAGAGTTCACGAGATACGAGAGCACGTTATCCGGCGTCAAGCCGGGCTTGACCTGATATAGCAGGGCCGCCACAGCGGACACGTGGGGCGTGGCGCTGCTGGTGCCAATTTTGAAAGCGTAGCTGTCCGCGCCCGGCGTGGTGGTACCCGTGTTGCCCAGGGAATAGATACTGCTGCCATCACCCTTCACTTGAAACCCGTATCCGCCGCCAGGCGC
>JAHEBY010000373.1 GCA_024642025.1 Comamonadaceae bacterium
ACCGTGATGGTGGACGCCCCCGCGTCCAGCGCACCCCGGAAGATGTACGGGAAGCACAGCACGTTGTTGACCTGATTCGGGTAATCCGTGCGGCCCGTGGCCATCACGGCGTCGTTGCGCACCAGCTGTACTTCTTCAGGCAGTATTTCAGGGGTGGGGTTTGCCAGCGCAAAAATAACTGGCTTGGCAGCCATGTCCGCAACCATTTCTTTCTTGAGCACCCCGCCAGCCGACAGACCCAGAAAAACATCCGCGCCTTTAATCACGTCGGCCAGCGTGCGGGCCGAGGTCTTTTGGGCAAAGACGATTTTGTCATCGTCCATCAGCTCGGTGCGGCCTTCATAGACCACGCCCGCCAGATCGGTCACAAAAATGTTTTCGCGCGGAATCCCCAGTTTCACCAGCAGGCCGAGGCAGGCCAGCGCGGCAGCCCCCGCGCCCGAGGTGACGAGTTTGATCTTTTTGGGGTCTTTGCCTACTACTTTCAAAGCGTTCAGGATGGCCGCACCCACACAGATCGCGGTGCCATGCTGGTCGTCATGAAAGACCGGAATCTTCATGCGCTCACGCAGCTTGCGTTCCACATAGAAGCAATCCGGCGCCTTGATGTCTTCCAGGTTGATGCCGCCAAACGTGGGCTCCAGTGCCGCGATGATGTCCACCAGCTTGTCCAGGTTGTGCTTTTCATTGATTTCGATGTCAAACACATCGATACCAGCAAATTTCTTGAAGAGCACGCCCTTGCCTTCCATGACCGGCTTGGCCGCCAAGGGCCCGATGTCGCCCAGGCCCAGCACAGCCGTGCCGTTGGTGACGACGGCCACCAGATTGCCGCGCGCCGTGTACTTGAAGGCGTTGTTGGGGTCTTTGACGATCTCTTCGCAGGGCGCTGCGACGCCCGGCGAATAGGCCAATGCCAGGTCGTGCTGGTTCACCAGCTGCTTGGTGGCGGCAATCGATATCTTGCCCGGCCGGGGCAGCTCGTGGTATTCGAGCGCAGCAGCGCGCAAGGCGCTGCGTTTTTCTTCGGCGTTGGCCGGTTTTTGTGGCATGTTGTCTCCTGCTAGGGCTTTGTTGTTACTTCCGTCAGGGCCTTGAGTATGAACCATGTCTTCCACGGGTCAGTTGGCGAGCCGAACGGTAAGCCATAACGATAGCGCATTGCGTCAACGTGCCGGCATCCGATTGGACTCAAGCAGCCGATAAAGGTGGGTGTTTCGGTTTTTACTTTTAATGGCGGAATCGTCGTGCGGGCCTCTTCATTGCGTAAATTGAATGCCTGACTCTCTGGCCTGAAGCCCGGGTTTCGCGGGGCGTGCGAGATTGCGTATATTTGGGCATGTCCGCAAATCCGTTGTCGCCACCCCCTCCAGAAGCGTCGCCGTCGCCGAACGAGTGGGTGATCTGCCTGTGTGCCCAGTGGTGTGGCGCCTGCCGTGAATACC
The DNA here is from genome assembly GCA_024642025.1 of Comamonadaceae bacterium. Classification (GTDB taxonomy): domain Bacteria; phylum Pseudomonadota; class Gammaproteobacteria; order Burkholderiales; family Burkholderiaceae_C; genus Egaibacter. Next base: position 1,446 of record JAHEBY010000373.1, read on the forward strand.
GTGCCCGTTTCGATGAGGTGGCACTGAAATTTGCGTCACTGCAGTTCCTGTGGATTGACATTGAAGACGAGGCCGATCTTCTGCACCCCATGGATGTGGAAGACTTTCCAACCTTGCTGCTTGGCGCGGGTTCGGAGCCCCTGTTTTTTGGCCCGCTGACACCTCAGGCACAGACGCTGGAGCGGCTGATCCGCTCGCACCTGCAGGACGGCCCGCTGCGCCCCCTGGGCCAAGCCGCAGTTGCGGAACTGCTGGCCAGAATCACGAGTGCCCATCCAGTTTGAGTAAGTTGAGTTGCTATTTAATACATAGCAGTAATTCTGTGATTGACGGGGGCTAATGGCTTAAATCTCTTGAAAGTACGGCCGGAACTGTCAAATTGACCCGTCGTTTGATCCAGAGCAAGGCCAGCCGTTTGTTGCGCTCCCACAATCGATCAGGAAGCCATGAGCCCATGACACGCGCCATCCATCCCGTCAACATCCATATCGCCCGCCGTGGCCTCATCTATTCACTGGCGCTGTGTATGGTGATCCTGCTGTTTGGCGGGTTGGGTTTTTGGGTGTTGGACCCGCGTGTGCAAACTTTCTCCGATGGCCTCTGGCTGGCATTCACGACAGCGGCGACCGTGGGCTATGGCGACCTGGTGCCCAGCACCCATGCGTCGCGGGTGTTTTCGGTATTTGTTGTTTTGTTGGGGCTGGCGGTGCTGTCCTTGGCGACGGCATCACTGGCCGCCTTCTTCGTAGAGAAAGACGTGCAGGCCGATGAGCGGCAGATTGAGCGCGATCTGATGCGCGAACTCAAGGCCGTGCGCGAAGAATTGCGTGCCCTTAAGGGGCAAATTGAGCATCAAAATGACCGTTAGCCCCCGTCCACTATGAATGAATAGCTATTAACAATGTAGCAATTTAGGCTGCCGACGCATGATGCCTGCGCGACTGGGTCGAAGCCCGTTTTCCCGGATACTGCGTGGCCGCCCCTGCCAACCCCATGACCCATCCGCTCGCACCGCCGCAATTTGAAGAGCACGCCGTCAACGGCGTCACCCTTAGAGTGGCGGTGCAGGGCAGCGGGCCGCTCGTGCTGTTTTGCCACGGCTGGCCCGAGTCCTGGTATTCGTGGCGGCACCAGATGGCGGCCGTTGCAGCGGCGGGTTATCGCGCTGCGGCGCCAGACATGCGCGGTTACGGCGGGTCAGCGGCGCCAGCGGAAATCGATCAATACACGCTGCTGCATCTGGTCGGTGACATGGTGGAGCTGGTCAGGTCGCTGGGCGAGAAGCAGGCGGTGGTGGTCGGGCACGACTGGGGTGCGCCGGTGGCCTGGAACGCCGCCATGATGCGGCCAGACGTGTTTCGTGCGGTGGCGGGCATGAGCGTGCCTTATGCGCCGCCAGGGCGCATCGACCTGCTGACGGCGCTGGAGCAGCAGGGCATCACCACGTTTTACATGCAGTACTTTCAGGCCCCCGGCGTGGCCGAGGCCGAGTTTGAGCAGGATGTGGAAGCGTCTTTGCGGCGCATCTACTTCAGTGGCTCGGGCGACGCCCCGGACGGCACCAGCTTTGGCGTGCTCAAACCGGGCAAAGGCTTTCTGGACCATACGGTAGACCCTCAAACGCTGCCTGCCTGGCTGCCAGCCCAAGACCTGGCGTATTACGCCGCCGAGTTCAAACGCGCCGGCTTTCGTGGCGGCCTGAACTGGTACCGCAACCTTAGACGCAACTGGGGTTTGCTGGGCGCATGGCGTGGCTGTGTGATTCGCCAGCCGTCGATGTTCATAGCGGGGGCGA
>JAHEBY010000039.1 GCA_024642025.1 Comamonadaceae bacterium
GTTCGGTTGCCATCGAGCCGACTAGCCGGCTGGTGTAAACAGTGATTTTAGTTTTTTGTAATGCCGTATCCAGCTGGACGCTATGATTGACCGGCAAAACCTGTCAAATACATGCTTTATCAGATCTTTTCGCTGTTGCTGGAAGTCGCTGCCGGGCTCGTGGCCGGATGTTGTCTTTTGCGCCTGTATATGCAGTATCAGCGCATACCAATGTCTGCGCGATCAGGTAATCCAATAGGCAACTTCGTGTTTGCCGTCACAGACTGGTTGGTTTTGCCCTTGCGCCGGGTCATCCCCGCCATCGGTCGATGGGACATGGCCAGCCTGACAGGCGCCTTTATTATTGAAATGGTCCAGATCCTGCTTCTGGCCCTCTTGCTCGGTTCGGTTGGTTCGCTTGTCAAGCTGCCATTGCTTGCCGCTTTCGGGTTGGCTCGTCTTGCGCTTACCAGCCTGACCGTGCTGGTTATTGTTTACGCGGTGTTGTCGTGGGTCCAGACCCAAAGCCCCATGTCCGACGTGATTGACCGCCTTTGTGCACCGTTGCTCAGGCCTTTTCGCCGGATTGTGCCGTTGGTTGGCGGCGTGGATCTGTCGCCGCTAGTACTTCTGCTGGCGCTGCAAATAGGTGCCATCTTGTTGGGTGGCATTCAGCAGTCGATATTAGGCTGATAGGCGAGGTTGCGCGCGTAAGACGCTCAGCTGACAGCGTCGGCAGACTGCCGCTGCAACATGGCCAGTGTGCTGGCAATGGTTTTGCGCAGTTCCCGCCGGTCACAAATGAAGTCAATTGCCCCTTTTTGCTGAAGGAACTCCGCGCGTTGAAAGCCTTCCGGCAATGTCACCCGCACAGTTGACTCAATCACCCGCGGCCCAGCAAAACCAATTAGCGCTTTTGGCTCGGCAATCACAACGTCGCCAATAAACGCAAAACCAGCGCTCACTCCGCCCATGGTGGGGTCAGTCAGGACGCTGATATACGGTAGGCTTTTTTTTGCGAGGCGCGTCAAGGCGGCGTTGGTTTTGGCCATCTGCATCAGGCTAAGCAGACCTTCTTGCATTCGGGCGCCACCGGTCGCAGTAAAACAGATAAAAGGCACCTTCTGTTCAATTGCGGTCTCCACGCCGCGAACAAATCGCTCGCCCACGACTGAACCCATGCTGCCTCCCATGAATTCAAATTCAAAGCAGGCTGCCACCAGGTTGATACTGTGCACGGCGCCTCCCATTACAACTAGCGCATCTGTCTCGCCCGTGTTGTCCATCGCTTCCTTGAGGCGCTCGGGGTATTTTCGGCTGTCCTTGAACTTGAGGGCATCAACCGGAAGCACTTCCTGGCCGATTTCGTAGCGCCCTTCATTGTCCAGAAAAACGTCTAGTCTGGCCCGGGCGCCAATGCGGTGGTGATGGCTGCAGCTTGGACAAACGTTTTGATTTTGCTCCAGGTCAGTCTTGTACAGCACAGTTTCGCAGCTTGGGCATTTGATCCACAAGCCCTCAGGCACGCTCCGTCGATCGGCCGGGTCGGATCGCTGGATTTTCGCGGGAAGCAGTTTTTCTAGCCAGGACATAGTGTTTTCCAAATAGTCAATCTGTTACCGGGATACCCTCATGCAGACTATCACGAATCAAGAGCCACCCGGATTTCCGCGAGGAACTCGTGGGCGGCACGGACCACAGTTTCGCGTGGCTGGTCCGCGATGATCTGGATGATGCGGCTTCCAATCACGACAGCATCGGCTACTTTGCCGATGGCCTTTGCGGTCGCGGCATCTCGAATTCCGAAACCCACGCCAACCGGTACTTTAACGAAGTTTCGAATGCGTGGCAGCATGGATTCCACGGCGGCGGTGTCGAGTGTGCCTGCGCCGGTAACTCCCTTGAGCGATACGTAATAGACATAGCCCGTAGCAATCCTTGCAATCTGCTGCATGCGCGTGTCGGTACTGGTGGGAGCAAGCAGAAAAATCAAATCCAGGCCAGCGCCTTTGAGCTCCGCCGCAAATGCCTCACATTCCTCCGGTGGGTAATCCACAACGAGGACGCCATCGACTCCGGCGGCAGCAGCGTCGCATACGAAGGGGCTGGACACGATGGCACTGGCGGCTTGAGAATTGGCATGTTTCTGGTTGTAGCGCTCAATTGGATTGGCATAACCCATCAACACCACTGGGGTCTTGTTATCCTTCAGGCGAAAGGCGCGCACCATCTCCAGTACATGTGTCAATCCCACGCCGAAGGCAAGTGCTTTGTCCCCGGCTTGCTGAATCACTGGCCCGTCTGCACTTGGGTCCGAGAATGGAATGCCGAGCTCGATGATGTCTGCTCCGGCTGCGACCATGCCGTGCATCAATTCTGGCGTGATATCTGCATATGGGAATCCGGCCGTGACGTACGGGATCAAAGCTTTGCGGCCTCCCGCTTTGAGCGCCGCCATTGTCGTTGCGATACGGCTCATCGCACCACCTGCACAATTTGCTCTGCGGGTGCGGTGCCGCCTTTGACGGCCTGGCCTTTGCAACTTGGACGGCAATAGAAATCCGCGTTGCTCAGATCGGCAACAGTGCCAATGTCTTTGTCACCGCGGCCAGACAAGTTGACCAAGATGGACTGGTCGCTACGCATCGTTTTTGCGAGCTTCATGGCATAGGCCACTGCATGGCTTGACTCCAGCGCCGGAATGATGCCTTCCGTGCGGCACAGGTAATGAAATGCGGCGAGCGCCTCGGCGTCGGTTATTCCAACATATTCGGCTCGTCCGGTATCCTTGAGAAAGGCATGCTCCGGGCCTACACCCGGGTAATCAAGCCCTGCACTGATGCTGTGCGTTTCGGTGACTTGCCCGTTGTCGTCCTGAAGAATGTAGGTGCGGTTCCCATGCAAAACGCCAGGGCTTCCCCGCTGAAGAGAGGCAGAGTGCTTGCCACTTTCAAGACCTTCGCCCGCCGCCTCAACCCCAATCAGGCGGGTGTTGGCGTAGCCCACGTATGGATGGAAAATGCCCATCGCGTTGGAGCCTCCTCCCACGCAAGCGAGGATCGCATCGGGTTGCTCTGACTTGCAGCCCTGAGCCCTGAGCATCTCGGGCATTTGCACAATGCATTCCTTGCCAATGACGCTCTGAAAGTCCCGGACCATCATTGGATAGGGGTGTGGTCCAGCCACGGTGCCGATGATGTAGAAGGTGTTGTCCACGTTGGCTACCCAATCCCGCATCGCTTCGTTGAGCGCGTCTTTGAGTGTTTTGCTACCGCTTTCCACGGGCACGACCGTAGCGCCCAGAAGCTTCATCCGGTAGACATTCGGGCTTTGCCGCTTGACGTCTTCACTGCCCATGTAAACCACGCACTCGAGGCCGTATCGCGCGCAGATTGTGGCGGTGGCCACCCCGTGCTGACCGGCGCCAGTTTCTGCAATAACCCTGGGTTTACCCATGCGCCGGGCTAGCATGGCTTGACCGATGGTGTTATTGACCTTGTGTGCGCCAGTGTGATTCAAGTCTTCGCGTTTGAGGAAAATCTGTGCCCCGTGGCCTTTTCCATCCGCCATTTCACGGCTCATGCGTGCCGCATGGTAAACGGGCGAGGGGCGGCCAACGAAGTGGGCCAATTCATATTCGAATTCAGCTATGAATTCCGGGTCGGTCTGGTATTTGGCATAAGCCGCCTTGAGTTCGTTGATGGCATGCGTCAAAGTTTCAGATACAAAACTGCCGCCATAAACTCCGAAATGGCCTGAGGGGTCAGGCTGGTTGTACGCTTTCATTGGAAATTCCTGCAAGTTGCCGGTCTGCCGCGCGAACTGCGGCGACGAAGCGATTGATCTTGTCGGCGTCCTTGATACCCCTTACCGGTGTTCCGTCCGGGCCATCAAGCTCCACGCCGGAGCTCACATCCACAGCCAGCGTTTTACAACGCGGGCGCACCTGCAAAATGCCGTCGGCCACGTTTGCAGCATTCAGCCCACCACTCAAGACGAGGTGAGCGTTGACGTTTGGAGGAAGCAGTGACCAATTGAAAACCTTGCCGCCGCCGCCATATCCGTCAACGTGGGCGTCGAGCAGGATGGCTTGGGCGTTTGAGTAATGTTTGGCGTATTTTACGAGGTCAAACGATGCGGCGCTGGCATCTAACGGAATACGCGCAGCACGCAGATAGGGCCGTGCTCCATCGCGAGTCGCCTGATCGCAATCTTCTGGCGTTTCATCCCCATGAAATTGAATGCTAGCCCCCGTAATATAGGAACAAGCAGCTACTATTTTTGCAGTGGCTTCGTTGACGAACAACAATACAGGGCTCACGAAGGGAGGCAAGCGGCGTGCCAGTTCGGCGGCTCTTTCCGCCGGCACAAAGCGGGGGCTTTTGGGGTAAAGCACAAACCCGATCGCATCGGCACCTGCAGCAACAGCCGCATCAACATCCTCTTCGCGGGTCAATCCACAGATTTTTATGCGCGTCCGCGGCACTGACTGGGTGCTCAAGTTCATGGGAGTGCATCATACCCGGGGGTCCTATCAGGCAAACCCCAATGACCGGCGTACCGAGGCCCAAGAAAGTAAAGTCCGTCAGGAGAGAATGTGGGCGCTGCCACCGCGCGATCACGGGCCATCAACACCTGCCTCAACCACTCGGGTGGATATTTACGGTGCCCTACGGCTATCAGGCAGCCCATGATATTGCGAATCATGTGGTGCAAGAATGCGTTCGCCTCAAATTCGAAACGCCAGTAGGCTCCCCGCTGGGTAATGTCCAGTTTCTGAAGTCTCTTGATCGGGCTTAGTGCCTGGCACGCTGACGCACGAAAAGATGTGAAATCCTGTTCGCCCAACAGAAAGCCTGAAGCTTGGCGCATTGCTGTCAAATCAAGCGATCTGAAACTCCATCCGACAAGCCCTTGCTGCACGCTGGGCCGCACCGGAGATTCCAGCAGAATGTAGGCGTACCGCCGTGATAGCGCACTTGCTCGACAATGAAATTGCTCGGGTACGCCCTTTGCCCACTCCACCGCAATATCCCTGGGAAGCAAGGCGTTCACGCCCCGTACCCACGAGGCTTCAGGCCGCTCGGCGGTAGTGTCGAAATGAACGACCTGCATCAGGCCATGGACGCCAGCATCGGTTCGACCGGCACAGATTGTTGAAATCGACTGAGCCGAGAAACGGCTTAAGGCCAATTCCACGTTATCTTGAACGGTCAAACGTGACAGCTGACTTTGCCAACCTTCGTAGGCGCCGCCGTTGTAGCTGATTCCCAGCGCCAACCGCACGGATGTCAGGCGCCCGCAGACGCAGCGCGAAAAGCCGTCAGGCGAGTTCCTTCAAGGCCATTTCCGCCCGGGCTTTGACCGCTCCAGACGCCTCCGAAATGACCTCTTCGATGAGAGCTCGCGCGCCATCATTGTCGCCAATGGCAACGAACTCTTCGGCCAGGGCCAGTTTTGTGGCTAGTGGATCTTCTGCCTCAATGTCTTGGTGAGCAGTTGAAATGTCCTGACTGGCTGTGGAAATATCCTGACTCACCGTGGACGAGCCTTCTGTTGAATCTTCCAGTTCGAGGGACAGCGAGCCCAAATCGAATTCCAGCATCCCCGGCTCGCTCAACGAATAGTCTTTAGAGGATGACGAATTGCTCAAAGTTGCAGGCTCGGTGGAACCAAAACTATGTTGAGCCTGCTTGGCCAATGCAACATTTTCAAGGTCGGTGTCTTCGGACTTTGTTGAAAGTTCGAGATCGGGCAACTCAAGGCGCATGGCCTGCGAGTCTTCGGACTCAGGCCGGTCGTTCTGCATCAATTTGGACATGCCTGCAGCGGCTGTTCCAGCGATTGCAGCCGCTGACGCAGCTCCTGAAGGTACGCTGCCTGACGAGCTTTGCCTGGTTTCGAACAAAGAGCTCGACGGGACATCATTGGCTGAAAAATCCAGATCCAAATCGAGATCAACCGGTCGACTGTTCAATGGCTCGTTGACTTCAACAGGGAGCGTGACTGTGCTGGCGGCAAATGAGCTGGCCTTGTCAAGAGAAGATGGTCGCGACAAGCTGGCCCCCGACGTGCTGGGCTCTCCGCCTGGTTGGTATAGATCGTTCGTTGGGTCAATGCTCAAGCCCAACTCACAAATTCGCTCCCAAACCGGCCCGTCACCTTCGGTGAGCTTGTGCGCCTGCGCCGCAACCTCTTCGAAATTTTTCACGTCTTGGCGCTTGGCATAAATTTCTGCCAACTTCTGATGGATGGCAACGCGTCCTGAGTTTGCGCGAAGCGCTTCCTTGAGAATCTCTTCGGCCTGCAAATCTCTTCCATAGGCAAGATAGACGTCTGCTTCCGCAACCGGGTCAACATCGTCAGCAGCCTCAAGCTGGCTGGGGGAGTAGACCATCGAGGAAGCCGTCAGACCGCCATCTTTTGTGTCAACTCGCTGGCCACCACTGGCACCAAAAAAGGAGTCGGGCTGCAGGCGGCTCTCCAAGTAGGAACTATCGACCTGGGCCATGTTCTTTCGCTGTCGGGCGCGGTAGATACCGAAGCCCGCCAGCAGAGCGATCAAGGCTGCTCCACCTGCAGGAATCAAAGGGTTCTCAAGGAGCTGATCAATGATGCCCGGCTCTTCCACAGGCGTTGGCGCTGGAACCGGTACTGGTACTTTGGCTACTGGCGGTGGAGCGCTTACGGCGGCAGCGGCGGGCCCGCTACTGCTGACCGCCATGGCAGGGGCGGATGCGGGTTCAGCGGCAGGAAGGGAGACGACGGCAGCCACGGGCGTCTGAATAACGGGCGCGGATGCGGGTGCAGCCATAGTGGGGGTGCCAGCCGCCGCAGCGCTCGAGGCCGCTGCCATTTTGGTGAGCTCGTTTATGTTTTTCGACAATTCCGAAGCGCGATCAACCGCTTCCTTCTGGCTCCGCTCCTGCGCCAGTTTGGCTTCTGCACTTGACGCACCTTTTGACAGCGTTAGTTTGTCAGGCGTTGCTGGAGCAGGCTTGGTCTCTTCGACCTTCGCCTGGACTGACCCCGTCACCTGACGATTGGCCGTTTCAACTTGAGCAGCAGGCGCGTTTGACGCAAGCTTTCTACGGAATTCATTGAAATCTTTGCTTTGCGCCCGCACGATTTGCGATGCCGCTTCGGGTGATGTTGACTGTATTTGATCCGACGACGGGACATTGACTATCGCGCCAGCCTTCAGACGGTTGATGTTCTCGTCAATGAAGGCGTCTGGATTTGCGCGCAGAAGTGCCACCAACATCTGATCCAACGACACCGCAGCGGGCTTGGTCGACGCGGCGATCTTGCTTGCAGTGTCACCGGACTTAACCGTGATACTTCGCGCAGCATCCGACGACGGGGTAGCTGGACTGACCTTCTCTGCCTTGGGTGCTGTGGCGGCTGGTTGGGGTTTGCTGACCACTGCTGGAGTTGCCACGCGTGGTGCTGCATTGCGCGGAGCAGCGCTTCCGCTCGGCGTCGTCGTTGCGTTCGCTGCTGCAGCGGGTATCTGAGCCACTGAAGGGGCGGTCGCCGCCGGTGCCCGCAAGCCGGGTGGATCGAACAGCATGGTGTAATCACGAACCACACGCCCAGTTGCCCACGTCGCTTCGAGTATTAAATCGACAAACGGTTCGCTGACTACGCGGTCACTGACCAGCCGCAAAAACGAGCGACCATCAGCACGCTTTTGAAGTGTGATGCGGACGCCAGGGAGGGCGGCGTTGTATTCCATGCCGGCTGCGCGAAACGCGTCTGGCGAAGCAACGCTGGCTTTCAAAGAGCCTACTTCTTCAGCATTTATCTCTGGAACGTCCACCTCCGCCCGCAATGGCTCACCCAGCGCAGATTGAACCGAAACCCTGCCCAAAGAGAGGGCCAATGCATTGCCGCCCCATAGGCCGAGTAGAGCCGCAACTGAGGCCGCGATGACAGTTCTTTGCCAGCGATGTGATTTTTCGTTCAATTTATTAGCCTCCGGTGTTCGGGCGACTGGCAACAATGACTCATTCCTCGGACCTACGCCGCGACGCCCAAAACGTGAAAAGTACCTTAGCATCAATATGTTAGCCTGACAAGCTCACAAAGGTTCTAACTTGGGTTACATATTCCTCACGGATTGCGGCAACTTCTCACGATGTTGTCAAACGGCAACGTCGACGTGTATTTTCAGGCCAATCGCGGAGCGGGTGGCCCTACTTCCTCTATTGCGAATTTAGCAGAATGCGCAACATACGGCGCAGCGGCTCGGCGGCCCCCCAAAGCAACTGGTCTCCGATGGTAAACGCGCCAACGTAGTCGGGCCCCATGGCCAGTTTGCGGATGCGACCGACCGGGATAGTCATGGTGCCTGTCACTGCAACAGGGGTCAGATCGACCAGCGTGGCTTCTTTTGTGTTGGGCACCACCTTCACCCACTGGTTGTCTGCGGCGATCATGGCTTCGATGTCGGCCACGGGCACATCCTTGTTGAGCTTGAAGGTCAGCGCCTGGCTATGGCAGCGCATGGCGCCCACCCGCACGCAGAAGCCATCCACCGGTATGGCAGTAGAGTTGAAGCCCGTGCCCTGGCCCAAAATCTTGTTGGTCTCGGCGCCGCCTTTCCACTCTTCCTTGGACATGCCATTGCCCAGATCCTTGTCGATCCAGGGAATCAGGCTGCCACCCAGCGGGGCGCCGAAGTTGGCCGTCTCAGCGGCGGTCAGGGATTGTTGTTTGGCCAGAACCTTGCGGTCGATCTCCAGAATGGCCGACTTGGGATCATCCAGCAGCGGTCGGACTTCCGCGTTGAGGGTACCAAACTGGGTCAGCAGTTCGCGCATGTGCTGGGCGCCACCGCCCGATGCAGCCTGGTAGGTCATGGTGGTCATCCATTCCACCAAACCGGCTTTGTATAGGGCGCCAACGCCCATCAGCATGCAACTCACGGTGCAATTGCCACCGATCCAGTTGCGGCCACCTTTGGAGAGCGCATTCTGGATAACGGGCAGGTTCACCGGGTCCAGAATGATGACGGCGCTGTCATCCATGCGCAGGGTGGAGGCTGCGTCAATCCAGTGGCCGGTCCAGCCTGCGGCGCGCAACTTGGGGAAAACCTCGGTGGTGTATTCGCCGCCCTGCGCTGTGATGATGATGTCGCACTTCTTCAGCGCGGCAATATCCATGGCATCTTTGAGCGTGGTCTCGTTTTTCGCCTGCGCCGGGGCTTTGCCGCCCGCATTGGAGGTCGAGAAAAACACGGGCTCGATCAGGCCAAAATCGCCTTCAGCCTGCATGCGGTCCATGAGGACGGAGCCGACCATGCCACGCCAGCCGACGAGACCTACTACGTTACCAACTTTCATCACATTACCCCTGTTCAATCTGGAAATACAAAGGATTTCAGTTGCCCGGCTCGTCTGGCCGGGGAGGGCGCGACGAACCGGGCTGTGTCAGCCTTTAATGGTTGTCGTTTTGGTGGAAAACGCGAGCACGATCAACGCCCCCCCAGCGGACAAAGCCGGGTTCTGGGTGGGAAAGATGCGGTCGCGATGCACGGATTCATTGTAAACGATAGGTTTACAGCGCCCTGACGACCGCCTCACCCATTTCGCGGGTGCTGACTTTGCGTGTGCCTTCGCTATAGATATCCGCTGTGCGCAACCCCTGCGCCAGAACTGCTTTCACAGCGGATTCGATGCGATCAGCTGCGGCTGCCTGGTTCAGGCTGAAACGCAACATCATTGCTGCGCTCAAGATGGTGGCCAGCGGGTTGGCGATGCCTTTGCCGGCGATGTCGGGCGCGCTGCCGTGGCTGGGCTCGTACAGGCCCTGGTTGCTGGCGTTCAGGGACGCAGAGGGCAGCATGCCGATGGAGCCGGTCAGCATGGCGGCCTCGTCGCTCAGAATGTCGCCAAACATGTTGCCGGTGACCACCACGTCGAACTTCTTCGGCGCCTTCACCAGTTGCATGGCTGCGTTGTCCACGTACATGTGGTCCAGTGCCACGTCCGGATATTCCTTGCCAACCTCGGTGACGATGTCTTTCCAGAACTGGAAGGTCTCCAGCACGTTGGCCTTGTCCACACTGGTCACGCGACCTTCAGACCCAGATGCCTTGCGTTTGCGGGCGGCCTGAAATGCCACATGCGCGATGCGCTCAACTTCAGGGCGGCTGTAGCGCATGGTGTCAAACGCCTCTTCAGCGCCCGGGAAGTGGCCATCCACCGCCGTGCGGCGACCGCGGGGCGCGCCAAAATAGATGTCGCCGGTCAACTCACGGATGATGAGAATGTCCAGACCCGCGATCAGCTCGGGCTTGAGGCTGGAGGCCCCCACGAGCTGCTCGTAACAAATGGCCGGGCGAAAGTTGGCAAACAGGCCGAGGTTTTTGCGCAGACCCAAAATGGCTTGCTCGGGGCGCAGCGGCCGGTCCAGCTTGTCGTACTTCCAGTCGCCTACAGCGCCGAACAACACGGCATCGGCTTCTTTGGCGAGTTTCAACGTGGACTCTGGCAGCGGGTGGCCGTGGGCCTCGTAGGCGGCGCCGCCGACCAGCGCGGTTTCCATCTCGAACTTCAGGTCGAGAACATTCAACACCTTGACCGCTTCGGCCACGATTTCGGTACCGATGCCATCACCTGGCAGCACTGCGATTTTCATGATTGCTATTAAATATATAGCTACTCACGCATATTCCATGCGGGCCGAGTGCCAATTTGGTTGGTAAAAAGTCAGGTATTTGTGGTGTGGGCCAGCCAGGGCTTGGTGGCCAGCCGCTCGGCTTCAAAAGCCTTGATCTTGTCGGACTGCCGCAAGGTCAGTCCAATGTCGTCAAAGCCGTTGATCAGGCAGTATTTGCGAAACGACGCAACGTCAAATGGCAGCTCTTCGCCGGCGGGCTTGACGATCACCTGACGCTGCAGATCGACCGTGAGCTGGTAACCCGGGAAGGCTAGCGCCTCGTCAAACAGTTGACCCACTTGCGCCTCGCTCAAAACGATCGGCAGCAAACCGTTCTTGAAGCTGTTGTTGAAGAAAATGTCAGCGTAGCTGGGTGCGATGATGGCGCGAAAGCCGTATTGGTCCAGCGCCCACGGGGCGTGCTCACGCGATGATCCACAACCAAAATTCTTGCGCGCCAGCAGGATGGAGGCACCCTCGTAGCGCGGCTGGTTCAGTACGAAGTCCGGGTTGGGCTTGCGGCTGGCAGGGTCCTGGCCGGGATACCCGGCATCCAGATAACGCCAGGCATCAAACAGGTTTTGCCCGAAGCCGGTCTTGCGGATGGACTTCAGGAACTGCTTGGGAATGATGGCGTCGGTGTCGACGTTTTCCCGATCCATGGGGGCTACAAGCCCCTTGTGCACAGTGAATTTTTGCATGACGGTTATTTTTTCTTGACAGCGCCTTCGATGGATTCGCCTGCTTTTTGCAGGTCCTGACCCATGCCTTTGACGGTGTTGCAGCCTGACAACCCCAAGGCGAACAGGACAGCCACGATGACCGTAACGATTGCGAGCAGTGATTTCATCTGGAGCGCTTTCACGAAAACTTGCGGATATCAACAAAGTGGCCATGCACGGCGGCCGCAGCGGCCATCGCCGGGCTGACCAGATGGGTGCGACCCCCGGCGCCCTGGCGGCCTTCAAAATTGCGGTTGCTGGTGGAAGCACAGCGTTCACCAGGCTCCAGACGGTCGGCGTTCATGGCCAGGCACATGGAGCAACCCGGTTCGCGCCACTCAAACCCCGCCGCCTTGAAGATCTCGTCCAGACCTTCCCGTTCGGCCTGCTCTTTCACCAGGCCGGAGCCGGGCACGACCATGGCCAGCTTGATGTTTTTGGCCACTTTCTGGCCCAGCTTCCTGACGACAGCCGCGGCTTCGCGCATGTCCTCGATACGACTGTTGGTGCAGGAGCCGATGAACACCTTGTCCACGTAAATGTCGTTCAGCGCCTTGCCGGGCGGCAGGTCCATGTAGACCAGCGCACGTTCGATGGCACCACGCTTGTTAGGGTCTTTTTCCTTGTCAGGATCCGGCACCCGGTCATCCACGCCCAGCACCATTTCGGGCGACGTGCCCCAGGTGATTTGGGGGACGATTTGGGTTGCGTCCAGTTCAACCACGGTATCGAATGTTGCGCCCGCATCGGACTGCAATGTTTTCCAGTAGGTCT
>JAHEBY010000374.1 GCA_024642025.1 Comamonadaceae bacterium
ATGCGGCTGTTTCAAGTCTATTCGCCGGGCAACTTCATTGAGGCCACGCCTGAAACACCTTATTTCCAGATCGGCGAATCCAAATACGGCAAGCCCGTGCTGGACCGCGTCATCACGCCGGCGACGCCGCTGGACGAAGCCGCCAAATGCGCGCTGGTGTCGATGGACTCCACACTCAAGTCAAACCTGTCTGTAGGCCTGCCGCTGGATATGGTGGTTTATGAAGCCAACCGTTATCAGTCCGACCGCATCGCCTGCATTGATGCCGAGAACCCCTACTTCCAGATGATTCACAACAATTGGGGGCCCAAGTTGCGTGCTGCCTTTGACAGCATGGAAGACCCCACTTGGGATGGCAGCGCCACCGACGTGCCGCTGATGGTGAGCCCGCTTCGCAACCAGCCGCTCAGGAAAATCGGGACGCCGTCTGACAAGTTGATCTGATGCCCCACGCGCGGCCGCCATCGAAGCCGCGCTACTGAACCTGCAAGCTATCGGCTAACGTGATTCAAGCTGACAAGCCAAACCACTTTTACGCCGACCAGCTGACAGCGCCCGTCCAGGCCGTGGCCAGCACCACCAGGCCAAACGCAATGCGGTACCAGGCGAAACCCACAAAACTGTGGTTTGTAATGAAGCGCAGCAGCCAGCGTATGCACAGCCAGGCGCTGAAGAACGACACCACAAAGCCCACCCCAAACAGCGGCACGTCCGCCACAGACAGCAAGGCGCGCTCTTTGTAAAGCGACAAAACGGTGGCGCCCACGAGCGTGGGAATGGCCAAAAAAAACGAAAACTCGATCGCCACTTTGCGCGACAGCCCCAGCAACATGCCACCAATGATGGTGGCGCCGCTGCGGCTGGTACCGGGAATCATCCCAAGGCATTGCACCAGGCCCACCTTGAAGGCGTCCATGGGTGTCATATCGTCCAGGTCAAGAATGCGCGGCTGTGGTTTAACCACCTTCTCCACCCACAGAATAATCAGGCCGCCAACGATAAACGCCGCCGCCACGACCCCCGGATTGAACAAATGGGCCTTGATGGCCTTGTAGACCGTAAAGCCCAGCACGCCAGCGGGCAAAAAGCCGATCACCACGTTCATGGCAAACCGCTGCGCTTGTTGGCTTGTGGGCAACAACACCAGCGTGGCCTGAATTTTTTTCCAGTAATAGATGATGACCGCCAGAATCGCGCCCGACTGAATGGCAATGTCAAACACCTTGGCCTTGTCGTCGTCAAAGCCCAGCAAGGAACCGGCCAGTATCAAATGCCCGGTAGACGAAATGGGCAAAAACTCGGTCAACCCCTCAACGACGCCCATGATGGCCGCCTTCATCAGCAATGCAATATCCACGTGTGTTCCTTCAAACCAGACCGCGAATTATCGCCGGGCAACGCAACTCGCTCCCTGTTTCCGGCGTTTCGTCGCAAGCCGCTGGAAAGGGAGCGCCGCAAACGGCACAGTTCAGGCCATGTTCAAACAGTTACAGGATTGATCATGCAAGTCATCCCACATCTCACGCCGCTTATTGCCTTTCACATGACTGCCGCTTTGGTCGCCATTGCGATTGGCCCCATAGCCATCTGGGCGCGCAAAGGTCAGACGCTGCGCCCCAAAGTGCATCGCGCATTTGGCTATGCGTGGGTAACCGTCATGGTGCTTGCCGCGCTTTCTGCCATCTTCATCCGGGACGGGCAGTTGCCCAATCTGTGGGGCTTCAGCCCGATTCATCTGCTGATTCCGCTGGTGCTTGCCCAGATGTTCATGGCATTTCGGCATCTGGCGCTTGGAAACCTGGCAGCCCACCGCAAAACCATGGTCAGGCTCTACATCAATGCGTGCGTGATCGCGGGCGCCTTTACGTTTTTGCCAGGCCGGTATCTGGGCCACATGGTGTGGCATCAGTGGCTGGGGCTCACGTCGTAGCCGGTTCGCCGCTACGGCATACTGGCGCCATGCTCCCCCTGCAACCCCGCACGATCGCCACGCATGCGCTGATATCCGTCGCATTCAACGCCGTGCTGGCCGCCTGTATCACGCTGGCCGGCTTTCATGGCTTCTGGGACAACATGGTCTATTCCCAGTTGATTGGTTTTTCCATTTTCATCATGGTTGATGGCGGGCGCTTCCTGCTGTCGCGTAGTGGATACCCCGGCAAATTTCCCATGATGCTGCTGGTTCTGGCAAGCGTACTCGCAGGCTACTTCGGCGGCAGCGCCGTGGGTGATATGGTTCTAGGCAACGCCCCGCTGCATGGCATGGAGCGGGCGCCACAAACCATGGTTGGCTTCTTGCTGATGTCCCTGGCTGCTGGTGGTTTTGGTGCCTACTATTTCACCAGCCGCGAGCAGCTGGCCCGGGCGCGCCTGGCCCATGAGGAAGCACAGCGCCACGTGGCCGAAGCCCAGCTCAAACTGCTGCAAACCCAGCTCGAGCCCCACATGCTGTTCAACACGCTGGCCAATTTGCGGGCACTCATAGACACCAACCCGGCACAGGCCACGCACATGCTGGACCGTATGGTGGCCTACCTGCGCGCAACCTTGGGCGCGTCGAGGGCCAGCCTGCATCCGCTCGAGGCTGAGTTTGAGCGCCTGCGCGACTATCTGGAGCTGATGGCCGTGCGCATGGGGCCGCGCCTGAGGTTCACGCTGGATTTACCCAGCGACCTGCGCCAGACACCCGTGCCGCCGCTGCTGCTGCAACCCATTGTGGAAAACGCCATCAAGCATGGCCTCGAGCCCAAGCGCGAGGGCGGCACGATTCATGTGCGAGCAGAGCGCCAGGGCAATGCACTGAATCTGGACGTGGTTGACAACGGCATGGGTGCGAGCGCCCTGGCTGCGGTCACCGTCGCAACCGCGTCGCCGCAAGCTGGCGGATTTGGCTTGCAGCAAGTAAGGGAGCGCCTGCTGGCGCTTTATGGACCTGCGGCCACCATGGGCCTGTCACGCGCTGAAGGTGGCGGGACGCGGGTTTTCATCACCATTCCCTTAAGCGGGCAAGCCGCGTGAAGAAATCCGCCTTCACCGCCTTGATCGCCGAAGACGAGCCCCTGCTGGCCGCCGCGCTGCAAAAACTGCTGCTGCACGTTTGGCCCGAGCTCAAGGTGTTGGCCACGGTGGGCGATGGCGTAGATGCCGTTGCCAAAGCCTTGGCGCTCAAGCCTGATGTGCTGTTTTTCGATATCCGCATGCCGGGGCTGACCGGGCTGGAGG
>JAHEBY010000375.1 GCA_024642025.1 Comamonadaceae bacterium
AAGGCGATACCTTGATGGTCAACAGCTTTGGCGAAGTGTTTGAAGGCAATTCAGGCGATGTTGAGACCGATGAACTCCCGCGCCTGATTGGCCCTGCCGGTCAATCTCAAAAGATCTGGAGCACGTTTCAGGCTTTGCAACCTGCCTACGCCAGCCTTGACATGATGCTGGATCAGCTGGAAATGACGGGCAGTGGCGGATGGCGTGCCCATTTTGATTCGGGTGCGCAGCTTGAGCTGGGGCGTGGCTCCACGGCTGAACTGGTGGAGCGCTCGGAACGATTTTTGAAAACAGTGGAGCAGGTAACTGCACGTTATGCACGCAATCCCGACTCGCTCGAGTCTGCTGATCTGCGCTACGCGGAAGGCTATGCCATCCGTTTGCGTGGTGTGACGACAGGCGCGGATTCGACCCAACCAAAAGCGCAGTAGCGGGCAAACCAAGCAACAGGTGAATTTATGGCAAAAGAATACAAAGACCTGGTCGTAGGGCTGGATATCGGAACCGCCAAAGTGATGGTGGTGGTTGCCGAGGTTTTGCCGGGTGGCACGCTCAAACTGGCGGGCTTGGGGCTTGCGCCGAGCAATGGCCTCAAGCGAGGCGTTGTCGTCAATATCGACGCCACGGTGCGCAGCATTCAGCAAGCACTCAAAGAAGCCGAGCTGATGGCGGACTGCAAGATCACCCGGGTCTATACCGGCATCACTGGCAGTCATATTCGAGGCATTAACTCCAGCGGCATGGTGGCTGTGAAAGACCGTGAAATCACGCAGGCCGATGTGGCGCGCGTGGTGGAAACCGCCAAAGCGATCAATATTTCCACCGACCAGCGTTTGCTGCTGGTTGAGCCGCAGGAATTTGTCATTGACGGGCAGGACGTCAAAGAGCCGATTGGCATGAGCGGTATCCGTCTGGAGGCCAAGGTGCATATCGTCACCGGCGCTCAAAGTGCGGCAGAAAACATCATCAAGTGCGTGCGCCGCTGTGGCCTTGAAGTTGAGCAATTGATGCTGAACCCGCTGGCCTCCAGCCTTGCGGTGCTGTCGGAAGATGAGCGCGAACTGGGCGTGGCGCTGGTGGACATTGGCGCGGGTACGACGGACGTCGCCATATTCACCAACGGTGCTATCCGCCACACCGCCGTGATTCCAATTGCTGGCGACCTGATCACCAGCGACATCGCCATGGCGCTTCGCACACCCACCAAAGACGCTGAAGACATCAAGGTGGAAAGTGGCTATGCCAAGCAGCTCATGGCCGACCCCGAAACGCAGGTTGAAGTGCCAGGCCTCGGGGATCGTCCGCCACGCATGCTCAGCCGTCAGGCGCTGGCCGGCGTGATAGAGCCGCGTATTGAAGAAATCTTCTCGCTGGTTCATCAGGTTATGCGTGATTCCGGGTTCGAAGAAGTGCTGTCAAGCGGCGTGGTGTTGACGGGTGGCAGTTGTGTCATGCCGGGCATGGTGGAGCTTGGGGAGGACATCTTTTTGAAACCCGTGCGGCGTGGCGTCACCACTTACAGCGGCGCGCTGTCCGACATGGTGGCGCAGCCCCGCGCTTCAACCGTGATGGGTTTGCTGGAAGAGGCCCGCATGGCACGACTGCGTGGCTTCAAGGTAGCCAAGAAAAACGGTTCCATGAAAACCGCGTTCAGCCAGGTCAAAGACTGGTTTGTAGGGAACTTTTAACCATGCAGAACACATATTCACGCAAGGTCCGGTGCGGCGCGTTTACTCACAAACACACGTGGAGGCACTGGCGATGGCGATGCACTGATCCGCCAAAGCTTTTGAAGAGCACAAGTACAACAACAGGTCAACGGTTTATCAATTCAGGCAACTGCATTTCAGGAGAAACAAAATGAGTATCGAAATGATTGAAGAAGAAGGTTTCAACCAGGGCACACAGATCAAGGTGATCGGCGTCGGTGGCGGTGGCGGCAACGCCGTGGAGCATATGATCGGCTGCTCGGTTCAGGGTGTGGAGTTCATTTGCGCCAACACCGACGCGCAGGCCCTGAGCCGCAGCGTGGCGCACAAAACCATTCAGTTGGGAAACAGTGGCCTGGGCGCCGGAAGCAAGCCCGACAAGGGCCGCGACGCCGCCGAAATCGCGGTGGATGAGATCCGGGCAGCCATTGACGGCGCGCACATGCTGTTCATCACCGCCGGCATGGGAGGTGGCACTGGTACGGGCGCCGCGCCGGTGATTGCCCGTGTCGCGAAAGAAATGGGCATTTTGACCGTAGGCGTGGTGACCAAACCCTTTGACTGGGAAGGCGGTCGCCGCATGACCAATGCCGACAATGGCTTGACCGAGTTGGAAGCCAATGTGGACTCGCTCATCGTGGTGCTCAATGAGAAGCTGCTCGAAGTGCTGGGCGACGATGTAACTCAGGATGAAGCTTTTGCCCATGCCAATGATGTGTTGAAGAACGCAGTGGGCGGCATCGCCGAAATCATCAATGTGCCTGGCCACGTGAACGTCGACTTTGAAGACGTGCGTACTGTCATGGGTGAGCCTGGCAAGGCGATGATGGGCACCGCGGTATCTGGTGGGCCTGACCGTGCGCGAATTGCTGCCGAACAAGCTGTCGCCTGCCCATTGCTGGAAGGCATCGACCTCTCTGGCGCCAAGGGCGTGCTGGTGTTGATCACGGCGGCGAAAGGCTCACTCAAGTTGAGCGAATCCAAGCTGGCGATGAACACCATCCGCGCCTATGCATCGCCAGACGCACATGTAATTTACGGCACAGCCTATGACGACAGTCTGGTTGAGGAAATCCGCGTCACGGTGGTGGCCACAGGCCTCAGCCGCCAGGGTATGCGCCGCACAGCGCCACCGCTGCAAGTGCTGCGCACCGGCACGGACAACGTGCCATTTCAGGTGCCTACCTTGAACAACGTGGTTGGCCAGCAGACCAGTCAGGCAGGTGCCGCGCCCGTGCCAGCCCAGCCGGACTACCATTCCATGTCTACCCCCAGCGTGTGGCGCACCCGCGACCGCACCCAGGCTGCGGCCAAGGTAGATGCTCTTTCGAATGGAGGCATGGACGACTACGAAATTCCGGCTTTTCTGCGCAAGCAGGCCGATTGATGCGGGATGCGTCATAGCAGGCGCTACCGGGCACAGACGCCGCCGTGTGCCCGGTAAAATATCGTCGTGTTAAAGCAAAGAACCCTCAAATCCTTGA
>JAHEBY010000376.1 GCA_024642025.1 Comamonadaceae bacterium
GGGCGTCGATTTCAACGTGTCGGGCGACAAGCAGCAGTGGGCCTGGGCGGGGCGCGACAAGCGTTACAGCGGCCTGGCTTACCCGGCGCTGCGCGGCGCCAACCAGCTGGTCAACGCAGCTGGCGTGCTGGCGGCCTTGACGGCGCTGCGCGACAAGTTGCCCATTACGGCGCAGGCGGTGCGCAATGGGCTTGCCATGGTGGAGCTGCCGGGGCGGTTTCAGATTGTTCCGGGCCAGCCCGCACTGGTGCTGGACGTGGCGCACAACCCGCATTCGGTGGCAGCGCTGGCGGCCAATCTCGACGCGATGGGGTTTTTCCCGACCACGCACGCGGTCTTTGGTGCCATGGCCGACAAAGATCTGGCGCCCATGTTTGCCAAAATCGGCCCGCTGATCGACCGCTGGTATTTCACTGATTTGCCCACGGCACGGGCTGAATCGGGTGCGCGATTGATGGAGAAATGGCAGGCTCAAAACAACCGGGCTGATGCGCAGGCCACGGCCTATGCCGGCCCGGCCGAGGCCCTGCGCGCTGCAGCCAGCTTTGCGGACCCCGCTGATAGAATCGTAGTCTTTGGGTCGTTCTACACCGTGGGTGGCATTTTGAAAGACGGCACGCCTCGCCTCTCTCACCCCTCATTCACGCCTTAAACACATGGCTTTTTTCAAATCCCGGGAAAACGCTGGCGACTCGTCTGCCAAAGGCAGCAAGGCTGCCAAGTCTGGCAGGCAGCCTTCGGCCGACAGCGTGGAGACCCTGCGCAAGCGCGCGAAAAACCGGCTGATTGGCGCGGCGCTGCTGGTGTTGGCGGGCGTGGTGGGTTTTCCGCTGGTTTTTGACAACCAGCCCCGCCCTATCGCAGTGGATATCCCGATCATCATCCCGGACAAAAACAAGGTTGCGCCACTGGTGGTGGCCCCGGCGCAAGAGTCTGCCCCTGTTGAGGCGGCTGCGCCAACTGCCCCCGTAGCGGTGGCGCCCCCGGCCGTGCCGGCCCCGGTAGCCGAGCCCAGTGGTGAGGCCAAGCCACCGGAGGCCAAACCTGCGCCCAAGCCTGAACCCAAACCCGAGCCGAAGCCTGAGCCCAAAGCTGAAGCCAAACCCAAGCCGCCTGAGCCTGCGCCCGCGCCTAAAGCGGCGAATGACGGCGCCAAAGCCAAGGCCTTGCTTGAAGGCAAGCCCGCTGCAGGTGCCGCCGCTGCTGCCAATGGCGACCGATTTGTGGTGCAAATTGGCGCCTATGCCGATGCAGGCTCAGTGCGGGAGGTTCGTCAAAAGGTGGAGCGTGCAGGCTTGAAAACCTTCACCCAGGTGGTGCAAACCAGCGACGGAGCGCGCACACGGGTTCGCGTGGGGCCGTTTGCAGACCGCGCCGAGGCAGACAAGGCGGCCGAAAAGCTCAAAAAACTGTCGCTGCCCGCTGCGGTGCTGACTTTGTGACCGCGCTGGACTGGATTTTTCTGGTGGTGTTGGTCGCATCCCTGCTCTTGGGCGCATGGCGAGGGCTGGTGTATGAAACCCTGTCCGTCGTGAGCTGGATTGCCGCCTTCTTTGTGGCGCAGTGGTATGCGCCCGCCGTGGCAAACATGCTGCCGATGTCGGGCGCGGCAGAGGGCATTCGTTATGCGGCGGGGTTTGCCGTGGTGTTTATTGCTGTGGTGTTCGCCGGAGGCATGGTGGCCTGGCTGGTGAAAAAGTTGATTGAAAGCTCGGGCCTGCGACCGGCCGACCGTGCGCTGGGTGCCGTGTTTGGCGCGCTGCGCGGCGTGGTGGTGCTGTTGGCGGCCACGGTGGTTGTCACCATGACGCCGCTGAGTGCGGCGGCCTGGTGGACCGAATCGGTCGGAGCAAATTTGTCTCACGTGGCCCTGAAAGGGCTCAAACCGGTGTTGCCGGAAGCATTTGGAAAGTACATACCCTAAATGTGTGGAATCGTTGGCGTTGTCAGTCAAAGCCCTGTCAATCAGCTGGTCTATGACGCGCTGCTGCTGTTGCAGCATCGCGGGCAGGATGCGGCGGGCATCGTCACGCAAAAGGAACGCAAGTTCTTCATGCACAAGGCCAAGGGCCTGGTCAAAGACGTTTTTCGCACCCGCGATATGCGGGGCTTGCCTGGCAACTCGGGGCTGGGCCAGGTGCGTTACCCCACTGCGGGCAATGCCTACAGTGAGGAAGAAGCGCAGCCGTTTTACGTGAACGCGCCGTTTGGCATTGTGCTGGTGCACAACGGCAACCTCACCAATGCGCACGCCCTCAAGGCCGAGCTGTTCAGCACCGACCATCGCCATATCAACACCGAGAGCGATTCCGAGGTGCTGCTCAACGTGCTGGCGCACGAGATTGAATGCACCACCCGCGGCGTGGCTTTGCAGGCGCAAGAGCTGTTCTTTGCGGTTCGCAACGTACATCGCCGGATCAAAGGCTCATACGCAGTCATTGCGCTGATCGCCGGGCACGGCATTCTGGCGTTTCGTGACCCGTTTGGCATTCGGCCGCTTTGCATCGGGCGCAGTGACGACACCGTCATGCTGGCCAGTGAGTCGGTTGCGCTGGAGGGCACCGGCCACGCGTTCGAGCGCAATATTGCTCCGGGTGAAGCGGTGTTCATCGACCTGCAAGGCAATGTGCACAGCCAGCAATGCGCCGAGAATCCGGTTCTCAAGCCGTGCATTTTTGAATATGTTTACCTGGCGCGGCCTGACTCGGTGATGGACAACATCTCGGTCTATCAGGCGCGGCTCAATTTGGGTGCCACGCTGGCCAAACGCGTGATCTCAACCGTGCCGCCAAATGAGATCCATGTGGTGATTCCAATCCCCGAATCAAGCCGGCCCAGTGCAGCGCAACTGGCGCAGTTGCTGGGTCTGCCGTACCGCGAGGGCTTTGTCAAAAACCGCTATGTGGGGCGCACCTTCATCATGCCGGGGCAAGCGGTGCGCAAGAAGTCTGTGCGGCAAAAGCTCAATGTGATTGCCAGTGAGTTCAAGGGGCGCAATGTGCTGCTGGTGGACGATTCGATCGTGCGGGGCACGACCAGCCGCGAGATCGTGCAGATGGCGCGCGATGCGGGCGCCAAAAAAGTCTATCTGGCCAGCGCGGCACCGCCCGTGCGCTTTCCCAACGTGTATGGCATCGACATGCCGTCGGAAGAAGAGCTGGTGGCACACAACCGCACGGTTGAAGAAGTGCGA
>JAHEBY010000377.1:0-1310 GCA_024642025.1 Comamonadaceae bacterium
CTATGCGAGATATGCCTCACGTGGTAGATTACCCTAGCCAGCTATCCGTCAGATTGGAGCATTGGCTTTCATGGTTGTTCACAGCACCACACATGTCCCCTGTTTTTGCGCGCTCTGTGTCTCACGCTGTGGTGCGATTGCCACCGTCACCGGAGGGCGGTTTGTGGCGCTTGATGCCGACCCAGAACATCCGACCGGCCAGGCTTTGTGCCTCAAGGGCAAGGTTGCGCCAGAAATCGTCTACCACTCTAAACGACTGCTGCGCCCACTGAAGCGGACCCGACCGAAGGGAGATCCTGACCCCGGTTGGATAGAGATCGGCTGGGATGAGGCGCTTGATACGGTCGCGGGCAACCTGCGCCAGATAGCTGCCGAGCATGGCCCCGAGGCGGTTGCCTTTGCCAACGCCTCGCCTTCGACGTCGGCCTTGTCGGATGTGCAGGACTGGATAATGCGCCTCCGTCGTGCCTTTGGCAGCCCCAACCATGTCAATTCCATGGAGCTTTGTGGCTGGGGGCGGTTCCTTGCCTCGACCTACACATTCGGCGCGCCGGTGCCGGGGGCGTTCATGCCGGACCTTGAACGGGCCGGGTGCATGCTGTTCTGGGGCTATAACCCGTCGCTCGCCCGCATCGTCCACGCCACGGCGGCGGTTGCGGCGATCAAGCGCGGGGTGCCGCTTGTCATGGTTGATCCGCGTCGGGTTGGGCTGGCCAGCCGTGCGACGCACTGGCTGAGGGTGCGGCCTGGAACGGACACGGCATTGGCGCTTTCGATTGCGCATGTGATGATCGAACGGGGCTGGTTCGACCGCGATTTTATCCGTGACTGGACAAACGGACCGATGTTGGTGCGTGAAGACAATGGCAGGCTGCTGCGTGAGGCGGATATCGACGCGTCTGGTGCGGCTGACTGTTACGTTGCGTGGGACAGCACCGCGGGAATGGCGGTGACGTTTGACTCCAAACGCAGCGCCCAGCCAGATCTGGCGCTTTTCGGCACATTCGAAGTTCTCACAACCAAAGGTCCGATCACTTGTCGCCCTGCATTTGCGCTGCTCGCTGATCTTTGCCGCCAATATGAACCCCAAAAAGCAGAGACCATAACGGGCGTCGAGGCAAGCGAAGTCGAGGCCACCGCGCAGTTGCTTTGGCAAGCAAGACCTGTCGCGTATTATGCTTGGAGCGGCGTCGAGCAGCACACCAATTCCACCCAGATGGCCAGAGCTATTGCGCAGCTTTGTATCCTGACCGGGAGCCTCGATGTTCCCGGTGGAAATGTGCTTTTCGCTGGGGTGCCAGTGAACCCGA
>JAHEBY010000377.1:1320-3181 GCA_024642025.1 Comamonadaceae bacterium
CCCGATAGATGGGGTCGGTCTGCTGTCGAAAGAGCAGCGCGCCAAGGCGCTTGGCCTAGCGGCCCGCCCACTTGGTCCGTCACGCTGGGAATTGGTCACCTCGGGGGAGTTCTATGACGCGGCACTGGACGCCCAGCCCTACAAGGTGCGCGCTTTGGTGGGCTTTGGCGCCAATCTCGTCATGGCGCATGCCGACAGCGCCCGTGCGCGTGAGGCGCTCAAATCGCTGGACTTCATGGTCCATGCCGATCTTTTCATGACGCCCACGGCGGAGCTGGCCGACATTGTGCTCCCAGTTGCCAGCGCGTTCGAGACCGAGGCGCTGCGTATCGGCTTTGAGGTGAGCGAGGCGGCGCAGGCGCATTTGCAATTGCGGCAGCGGGTGGTTCAACCTTGCGGCGCGGCGCGGTCTGACACCGCCATAGTATTCGAACTGGCAAAGCGGCTTGGCCTCGGCGACCAGTTTTTCGGTGGCGATATCGAGGTGGCATGGCGTCACCAGATTGCCCCCAGTGGTGTGACGATCGAGGCGCTGCGAGCGCAACCGCGGGGCATCCGCACCCCAGTTATAACCCGCCACCGAAAATACGCCGAGCTTCGTGACGGCACACCTGTGGGCTTTGCGACGACTTCGCGGCGGATAGAACTTTATTCAGAGGTAATGTTAGACCACGGCTATCCACCGTTGCCTAAATTCGCCGAGCCGCAGGTTTCGCCGCGTTCGCGCCCGGATATTGCATCAGCTTTCCCGCTTGTCCTGACTGCGGCCAAGGATGCTCATTTCCTTGAGACGCAGAACCGGAACATTGCAAGCCTGCGCCGCCGCGCAATCGATCCGGTTGTCGAGCTTCATTCTGAACTCGCGGCGGCCCGTGGCATCGCCGTCGGGGACTGGGTGCGGATATCCACGCCGGTCGGCAGCATTCGTGCCCGCGCAAAGTTGAATGATAGTCTGCAAAAAGACGTGGTTTGCGGCCAGCATGGGTGGTGGGAACCATGCGAGGAAATCGGCGCGCCTGGCTACGACCCCTATGGCCCTGAGGGCGCCAACCTCAACCTGATCATCGACCGCCGCGCTGTAGATCCGATCAGCGGAACAGTCCCCCATCGCTCATTTATGTGCCAAGTCGAAACCATTTAGGTCGATGGCATCCTGTTCCAGCAATTATGGCTCATCTAGCACGCGATATTGCAGGACTGGTGGATATATTGGAGTAGGAAGTCGTTGCGGGGCACCAACTTAAAGCAAACGTAAAGGGCTGCTTCACTTAGAATAATTGGCGCGTGCCACATACTAGAACAAAGGCCGCTTTCCGCCCGTTTCGCCTTGGCGACATGTTCGGCCCAAAGCCGCCATTTCAGTCTCGCGGAGCGGAGGTCCGCTTTGGTCATGAGTCCTCACATTTCGAGTGCGTCGCTTCTCATGTCAGGTGCCTGCGCTGCCGGAACCGGCGTCAGTCCGTTGTCATGGGGCGCACTGGAGGATAAGTTAGGCATCAGCACAAGAAACGAACGGCGAAGTCCGTCTTTATCGATTGTCTGTGGAGGAGGCAGAATGAGGAATGCAGTTCTCGCCGTGACCGGTGCCTTGTTCGTGTTTATTCCAGACATTGTGATGTCCCAGGAGGCAATCGGACAGTTCAGCGTTCAGGCGGACGACGTGTCTGCGAACTGGACCATCGTCGCGTCGCCTCCCGTGAACACCCCCAACGAGAATGGAGAGCCGATGAAATCGGTCTTCGCGCCTCAGAGCGGGGATTTCGAAGGGGTCGACATGCTGGTCATGTGGGCAACGCCGGCGGACAGGGGAGCGGACCTCATGATGCTGGCTGTCTACCAGCGTGTCACGGGGCAGCCGTCT
>JAHEBY010000040.1 GCA_024642025.1 Comamonadaceae bacterium
TGGCCAGGACCTGCAGGCAGGCGGCACATGGCTGGGCGTGAGCGATACCGGGCGCATAGCCGCTCTGACCAACCTGCGCGACCCGGCACAGTTCAGGCCCGACGCGAAGTCTCGCGGCGACATCACAACCGAATTCTTGACAGGTTCTGGAGCCGCCAAAGATTTTCTCGGCGAGCTGTCTGGCCGCGCCCACCAGTACAACCCCTTCAACCTGCTGGTATTCGACGGCACGGTATTGATGGGCTTTGAAAGCCGGCACCGCCGGGCATTTTTGATGGACACCGGCGTGGGCGCCGTGTCGAACGCCGATTTCCACACGCCCTGGCCCAAGCTCAAACACCTCCGCGCCGGGTTCGCAGACCTGCTGCAACAACATCCTTCCATCGCCAACGACCATGGCGAGTCAGCGCTGTTCGAGCTGTTGGCAGACCGCAGCATGGCCGATATTGCCGACCTGCCACAAACCGGCATACCGCTGGACCGCGAACGGGCGCTGTCCGCAGCATTCATTCGCACCTCTGGATATGGCTCGCGCGCCAGCACGATCGTCTGGGCTTGCCCGAACCGCGTTGACATGGTTGAACGCAGTTTTGACTCGAACGGTTTTACCGGTGAAGTGCGCCAGAGCGTCATGCTCCAGGACCAATCGCGCCCAATTCAAGGGTCGTTGTCGGAGGTCTCGGCATGATGGGGAAAAATCCAAACACTTTGTTAAATATCAATAGGTTAGAATCTATTATTCATGTAATAGATTCAAAATTATTGGCCGCTGAAGTAACAGCCCTGCCCTCCGAAGCCCGTCTGATATCACTGGGAGATTTCGAGGTCTACTGTGCCAGCGCAGCCCAATTGCCCCACGTTCTTCAAGAGATCGGCCGGCTGCGTGAAATCACATTTCGGGCCGTTGGCGAGGGTACTGGCCGCTCGCTGGATATCGACGCCTATGACGTTTTGTATCAACACCTGTTCGTCTGGAACCGGGCCGCGGGCGAAGTTGTCGGCGCCTATCGAATCGGGTTTACCGCCCCGCTGGTCGCACAACAAGGCGTGCGTGGCCTGTATACCCACAGCCTGTTTGAGTTTGGCCCCGAGCTGTTTGACAGGCTCGGCCCCAGCCTGGAGCTGGGGCGCTCATTTGTGCGGCCCGAATGGCAAGGCAATACCCGCGGGTTGCGCCTGCTTTGGGCCGGCATCGCCGTGCTGCTGGACCGTCACCCCGACGTGCGGCACCTGTTTGGGCCGGTCAGCGTCAGCCCCCGGTTCAGCACGGTTGGGCGCATGCTTATCATGTCTGCCCTGCAACTGCACCATATGGATGCCGGCCTCAAACCCCTGATTCGGGCCCGCAACGAGCCGCAGCTCAGGGTGCTGCAAGGCGTCGCGGCAGGCCAGCCATCGGAGGAGCGGCTCACCGAGGTCAGCGCCGGCCTGTCAGACCCCGGCCGCCTGTCCCGGTTTTTGCAGCGGCTCGAGCGTGGGCTTGCGCTGCCCATGCTGATCAAACATTACATCGAGCTCAAAGGCCGCTTTGCCGGCTTTAACGTGGACGCCGATTTCAACGGCACGCTGGACGGCCTGGTGTTCGTTCGCGTTGAAGACATTCCAGCCAAAATGCGCGCCCGCCTCACCAAAAGCCAGACCCGGCCTGTGGCCTAGTTACTATTATTTATATAGCTACCTACGCATATCCGACGGGGGCTAAGGGTCAATTTGACGCCAACAATCCCATTTCATGGCTTTCAGCCTAAAACGCACTGAGCGCAATATCCATCCAGACCGTACCGGGTGTTTTCTCGATGGCAATATGGTCACCCTCCAGCTGGTAGCGCAGCTGGCAATGCAGGCGCGGGTCAGCCAGCACGTCGGGATTTAAAACCGCGTAGTTGTGGCCTGCGGTGTGCCGCACAGACCGGGTTACCAGGCCGGGGTGGCCCTCGCGGTGCAGCCGCGCGCCCACCTGCTGGGCAAAGCTGTAGTCTGATTTGTGCATCAGGCCCGTCTGTTTTGCCGCCACGGGCCGCAAATCAACCAGCGCGGCGTTGCAGGCCACCTCGTAGACTTTGCGTTCGCCAATCACACGCTCCCGCTCGAACCCGGCATCCGTCAGCAGGCCGCTCAACCAGTGATAGGCAGTTTCATATACCGAGGTTTCGGGCGAATCACAGCCGTACCAGACGCCAAACGATCCGTCCGAAAAGCGGCTGGCCTGCCAGTGCTTGAAGGGCCAGCCAATGGCGTTGAACCACGTGGCGTCTTCAAACGGGCGGTGGATGGCGGGCGTGGCAGACCGGTATGGCGGCGGTTTGACCTGGTCTTCAACCTGCTGGGCAAGATCCCACTCTTGCGGGTTGCTGGTGAGATCGTCAAACAGGTTTTGCGACGTGGCTATGGACACGATGTTGCGAAAAACGTTGCGGTGCACATCGGCCAGCTTGAGACCGGCTGAGAAAAGATCTTCCATCTGGCGTCTAGCTGGCGCGGCGTGGCTTGCTAAACGCCGCGCGCCCGGTCCAGATAGGCGCGCACCATCAAAAGGCCGGCAAAGCCCCAATCTTTGACCACCTCCACCGGGCTGAGGTTGTCAAACGCCTTGTTGCGGCTGGACATCCAGCGATACGCCAGATCGCGGTTTTGCGGAAAGAGCAATCGCAGGTTTTTGTGGATGCCCAGCAAGTGCCCTACCCGCTCGAACTGGTCGCGGCTGGTGCCAATAGGCTCGCCCTTGCGATAGCGCGTGAGCGCCGAGCGGTTGCTGGGCGCAATACCCAAGAGCGCCGCCTGATCTTCGGTCGACAGGTTCCAGTGATCCAGAAGGGTCATCACCATTTTTGCCAGCGCGCCGCGGTCTTGCGCGGCGGGGGCATTGGTAGCTTGATCGAGTACGGCGGACATAACTTGCCTCCACGTTGGGTGGCGCTTTTGCAATAGCATGATGCAGTGACTTGACTATAACATTTTGTATTTATAAACACAAATTATGTATTTATAAATACACATTTTGTTTAAACTTGAGCCCTCACGAGGGCGCGTCGGCGGAGATATTTGGGAAATTTTCTCGCCCATAACAACTTTGAAACACTACGCGAATTCAACGCAATGTAAACAGATCAAGAAAATTAAACCAGTTAAAAAAACAATTAGCCCCGTCAAGTATGCGCAAGCAGGTACTACATACATAGCTACAACAATTTTGCCTAGAGGGTTAATTCATAGTACCGAAGCCTATAGGCCCAGTACAAGTTGGCACAATGAAATTGGCGGCGCCAAAATCCGGCAGGGATCAGCCTACTCATGCATCTTCAGTCACGCTGCTCAGTTTCCATTGGCGCGCCAACAGCGGGGCAATCTCGGCAGCAGCGACGGGTCGGCTGAAGTAGTAGCCCTGCAGACGGTCGCAGCCCATCCCTGTGAGGGCATCGGCCTGCTCACGGGTCTCCACGCCTTCGGCGGTAACACACATGCCCAAACTGCGCGCCATCGCGAGAATCGCACCGATAATTGCGTAGCTCTCTTTTTCCCTCATCATGCCGTCAATGAAATACTTGTCGATCTTGATATGGTCTATCGGCATGCGTGTGAGGTAGGAGAGCGACGAATAGCCGGTGCCAAAGTCGTCAAGGGCAATGCGAATGCCCGCGTCATTCAAATTCTGTAAAACTGCACCCGTTGCATCGGAGTTTTCCAACAAGGCGCTTTCGGTCACTTCCAGCTCGAGCAGCCCAGGCGCCAAGCCCGACCGTGCCAGCTCCTCCTTGATACTTTGCTGTAAGGACGCCTTGCGAAACTGTATGGGCGACAGGTTGACGGCTACGGTCACCGGCGTGCCAGCGCGTTGCCACTCGAAGGCTTGCGCACAGGCTGTCTTCAATACCCACTGGCTGATCTCGTCAATCAGCCCGTTCTTTTCAGCTCGCGGAATGAACTCCAGCGGGGTTATCAGGCCCATCGTGGGATGCGTCCAGCGAATTAATGCCTCGACAGACCGAATACATCCTGACGCAACATCAATCTGGGGCTGGTAGACGAGGTGGAATTCCTCCTGCTTCAGCGCCGTACGCATGCTGCCGTCCAGTTCGAAGCGATGAACAAGGTCACGCGTGAACGACGGCTTGTAGGACTGCGAGTTATCCCGACCGGATTGTTTGGCGTAATACATCGCCGTATCGGCGTGCCTGAGCAGCATGCCAGCTTCTTCGCCGTCGTCCGGGTAAGTCGCAATGCCAATACTGGTCGTAACGGTCACGTCATGTCCATCAATTGAAAATGGCTTTCGCATCATTGAGACGACGCGCTGCGCGACAACCGCGGCGTCTTCTGGGCGCTCAATGCCCAAAACCAGCGCCGTAAACTCGTCTCCACCCAAGCGCGCCAGTTCGATATCTTCACCATTGGGATGGTCAATCGACATGGGACGTGACAACAAATCGGACGGTCTAAGTCCATCGCTGATGCGGATGGCGACGCTCTGCAGCAGCAAGTCGCCCGCAGCATGACCCATCGTGTCGTTTACCGTCTTGAACCCATCCAGATCCATGAACAAGAGCGCCAGGCGCCCACCCGATTCCCCGGTACGGGCAATCTCACGGTTCACGCGCTCTACAAACGATTGTCGGTTGGGTAGTCCAGTCAAGCTGTCGTAGTAGGCCAACTGCGCGATCTTTGCCTCGGCTCGCTTGCGCTCGGTAATTTCGCGAGACAAAACGATGAAACGCGGCTTTTGCCCGGAATCAACTGCCTTTCGCGACACCGAAAGCTCAAACCATGAACTGCCCTTGGCCAACGGAAGTTCGTACTGCAGGCCGCTGCACGATCCGCTACCGAAGGCCGTATGCAGGGCGGTCATATAAATCTTAGCCGCGGCATGCGGCAATATCTCGCCGACAGTCCTGCCAATAAAAACGTCTGGGGTGGATAACAGCAGTTCCGCGCGCGGCGCCCGGTAGTCGATGTAGCGCCCATCAATATCGACTTCAAACAGCAGGTCGGGAATGGCGTTCAGGACCGCCGCATTGCGAGACTCGGCAGCGCGCAGGTCTTGCATGGCCTGGGCGCTACGAAACAGGTAACGCACCCGGTGGCCGAGTAGCGCCCAGTTGACCGGTTTGGAAATGAAGTCGGTCGCACCGGACACGTAGGCGGCCTCCACAGACTGCAAGTCATCCAAACCGGTCACCATGACGATCGGCAGCAAAGACCCGGCTGAAGCCCGCAATGCCATGCAAACTTCCAGTCCACCGATGTCTGGCATTTCGACATCCAACATCACCATATCGCAGGGCTCGTCCCGCATCTGGAGTAGTGCGTCACTACCGCCAACTGCCTCGCGAACGTCATACCCAGCCTTGCGCAGCGCTGCGCGCATCACGAGCCGTGCGTCGGCATCGTCATCAACAACCAGTATGGTGGGTCGGTCGAGCTTCACGCCGTTGCCTCCAAAAGTTCGCGCAATTCCAGCAAGGCCCGGTACTGCTCACGTCGCACCCTTTCAAGCGTCCTGCTCGCGTCGGCCAGGCGTCCTTCGCGACCATACCTTTCCAAGTCACGGTAACAATCTGCCAGAGTCTCCGCGCCCAGGTTGGCGGCACTGGACTTCATGCTGTGCGCCGCCTGCACCACTGCTTTGGCATCGTCCTGGACCAACGCGCTTGCAACGGCGGCCAAGTGGCGTTCAGCAGACACGATGAACGAACTAACCAACTGCGTGACCAGCGCGTGGCTGCCGGGCTCATCCAGCTCTTGCAAGGCGCTGATCGCTCTGGAATTGATGGCCGGGGGCGAGGCATCCTGGTTGCTCGCATCGCCCCGCTCGGCTGGGACCGCCGAGGTCAGCGGTGCCAGCGCTGGGAGCTGCCCCTGCTCCAGCCAGCTTGCCAACTGGGCGTGCAGGGCCGCCTTGGTAAAAGGTTTGGCTATGAAGCCATCCATACCGGCATTCCGGCAGGCCTGTTCGTCCCCTTGCATGGCGTTGGCCGTCACGGCAACGATGGGTAGCGTCTTGCCACGCCCATCTGGAAGGTTTCGGATCGCCGCGGTGGCCTCAAACCCATCCATCACCGGCATCTGGCAGTCCATCAGAACCAGATCGAAATCAGCTCTGCGGACCCAGTCGACAGCTTCGGCCCCGTGGTTAGCGACCTCGAAGGACAGCCCGAGCTTGCCTAGCATGGCTTTGGCAACGCCCTGATTAATCGGGTTGTCTTCCACCAGCAGCACATACCCGTGCAATCCCTCCGATGCGCTATCAGACTGACGCTGCGGCCGGACAGTCTGCGGCTCTTCACAGGCGGCTTGAACTACAAGCGAGTCAATCGCTTGGTGCAGGTCGGCGCGCCGCACGGGCTTGTGCAGGTACCGCAAGATACCCATATCGACACGCTCCTGCTGGCTGGCGCTGGCGTAGGTAGAGCTGAGCATGATGAGCCTGGTCGATGCCAAAGCTGGTTGCTTTTGTATCGCAGCGGCCAGCTGCAGGCCATCCATCGCTGGCATGTGCATATCCAGAATCGCCAGATCAAACGTCCGCTTCTCGCGTAATCCGGTTGCCATCGCGTCCAGCGCCGCCTTGCCACCGTCAACGCAGGACACTTGCATGTCCCAGCCCTGAAGCTGGTGCATCAGAATGTCGCGGTTGGTCTGGTTGTCGTCCACCACAAGCACCCGCTTGCCTTTGAGCGCTTTGCCCTCAAGCTGGGCAGTCACGGTCGAATGGGATAGCGGCAAACGCAGGTCAACAATGAATGACGAGCCCGCACCAGGCGTGCTCTCGACCCGAACGCTGCCACCCATCAGCGTCAGCAAGCGCCGGCAGATAGCCAAGCCAAGGCCAGTGCCACCATATTGGCGTGTGGTAGAACCGTCGGCCTGCGAGAAGTGCTCGAATATCTTGTCGCGAGCCTCAGGCGCGATACCCACACCCGTGTCGTCCACACTGATCCGCACCACCGCCTCGCGCAAGCCCCGCTCGACCAAAGTCGCACGAACCACAACTTCGCCTTGCTCCGTGAACTTGATCGCGTTGCCGAGCAAGTTCGAGATCACCTGTCGCAGGCGCAAGGGGTCACCGCGCAGCGCGAGCGGGGCATTGTGCGGAAGAAACTGCGCAGCCAGTTCGACGCCCTTCGCTTCGGCCGGTTGCGCGAACATGGCCAACGCATCCTCGACCACATTGACCAGACAAAAGTCGACCTCTTCCAGCTCCAAATGTCCCGACTCGATCTTGGAAAAGTCCAGGATGTCATTGATCACACCCAGCAAATGGCGGCCCGAGGCGCTCACTGCTTCGGCCCAGGCGCGCTGCTGCGGACCCAGTTCACTGTCCATCAGCAGCTCGTTCATGCCTAGCACGCCGTTCATGGGTGTGCGGATCTCATGGCTCATGGTGGCCAGAAACTCGCTTTTGGCACGGTTGGCCGCCTCGGCAGCCTCCTTGGCGAGCATCAGTTCGGCAGTTCGCGCGCCGACCAGTTCTTCAAGGTGGTCCCGGTGCTCTGCCAAGCTGCTGTCGCGCTGTTGAATTTGCTCCAGCATGCCATTGAAGCCGTCCGCCAGAGCGTTCAGTTCGAGGATGCCGCCCGCTTGCGCACGCAAGCCATAGTCGCCATCTCGCGACACACGTTGGGTCAGTTGCTCCAGGTCAGACAACGGGGTCAGCACACGCGCATTCAGCCGCGTCAGTAGCACCCGTCCGACAAGTAATGCAAAAAACACGGCGGCAAGGGTTGTCAATGCCAGACGAGAGGTTTCAAAATAGAGTGGTTTCAGGTCAACCGAAAAATGCACTGTGCCGCGAGATTGCCCCTCAAACATCACGGGTTGCGTCACCTCAATACGTCCCGGGCTGATGGATTTGGCTTCAAAATCACTTGTGAGAGTCGGCGCAGGGACCACGCCTCCTTCATGTTGGTAGCGCGCAAAGACCGCACGCCCAGGCAAGTAAAGCGTGGCGCTCTGAACCTGCGGCAGATTGCGCAAGGGCTGCAAAAGTTCCCACGCCGTTTTGGTGTCCTGGAACACAACTGCAGCCGCCGCGCTTTCAGCCAGCATTCGGGCTTGCAGCCGGGATGTTTCAGTCAGCTCAATTAAGCGGGACGCAAATCCGCTGGCAAGCGACAAGACCGTCACGATAGCGACCACTACCCCCAGCGTGACCCGGTTGATATGTCGCAGGCTTGCCGCCAGCGTAACCGGGGTTGCCCGGACCAGTTTGCAAGTATTTTGCTCGCGCATCATTGAATGACCTCAGTGGCGAGGCGCAGCAGCTTGGAGCTGATCGTGAGGCGCGCATTACGGGCAGCCACGACGTTTGCCTCGATGTTCACTCTGCCATGCGCCAGATTCATGTTCAGCATGGCGCCTTCGCGCACGGCACCCGGGGTATCGGCGACGATCAGCACCGGCATGTCACGCACCGCTTCGACGACACGCGGCATCTGGGTGAATGCGGAGTCTGCAACAAACACCACATGGCAGCCTTTGAGCCCTTCTATGCTCTTCTTTCGAAGCAACTCGATCTTGCGAGACCCCACGGATTTACCGTCGAGCGGGTCAATCTCCGCCAAAAAAGGGTCGGCGCCATAAATGCACAGATTAATGGTGGCACCTACATCGGCTGGCCACTCTGTGAAGGAGACGAAGTTGTACAGGAAAGCCGCCTTCAGGCGGTATTCCGGCAGGTCTTCGCTCCAGGCAGGCGCTGTACCCAGCAGGCACGCAAAGACCAGCCAAAGCTGCATGAGCAAACGGAGTGCACCGGCGCTATGCAGCACGACCGACTCCATTGTTGCGGCGCCGCGCGGCGCCAGCCGTATCGGCATCCATCGTCAACGGCCCATTTGCGACACTGTGCGTTTTAATCCGCAGCTCCATGAGTCGCTCGAGAGGCAAGCTAAGGAGGGCGTCGAGCGTCCAGGCTCCGGCCGAGCCTGAGGACAGCGCACATAGCGCCAGTACCATTCGGGTGGCCGCACGTCGCCACTGGCCATGGTCAAGCGCGCGCTTTCTGAAAGAATGAGGTGAACGCATGTTCGCTCAGAACCTGTAAAGCGCCTCAAACTGCACGCTTCGGCCGTCTTGCTCGAATGATTTTTGCCAGTTGTTGTCAGAACCCGGGATCGAGTAACGTTTGTCGAACAGGTTGCGCAGTGTCACAGCGACCTCCAGGCCCTTTGCCAGTTTGTCTGTGCTCAGGCGCAGGTTCGACACCGCATAGCCACCAATGGCACCACCATCAATGGCCAAGCGAGGGCCATCGTAGCGCAGCTCATACCCCAGACGCAGGCCCGCCACAGGCAGTGGCGCTGAATAATTCATCTTGGCCAGCACCTGCGGCGAATTGGCCAGGCGAACCCCGCCAGGCTGGCTCGCATTTTGAAGCGAAAGGCTGCCGCGCAATCGCGCGCCCGACTTCCACGATTTGTCGGCGGAAAGCTCAAGGCCCCTGGCCGTCACTTCGGCGCCCGACTGGTATTGCGCTATGCCCGAGATGGGGTCGGTGCCCTGCTGGATGATGTCATGCATCTTCCACTGGTACAGCGACGCCCGCAATTGCAGGTCGCTGCCGACGCGCTGATCGGCCACCAGCTCCATCGTATCAATGCGCTCACCCCTCAAATTAGGGTTGGCAACCTGCGCTTGTTGGTCGTCGTAATCGCGCTCATAGCTGTTGGGCGCACGATGCGCGCGCCCGTAGAGTGCTTTCAGTGTTGTGGCGTCAGACGCTTGCCAGATCAGACCCGCGCGCGGGCTAAGCTTGGTGCCCGATGTCGTGCCGTTGTCCACACGCAGGCCCAGCGTAGCCGTCAGCGGCTCGGAAATGCGCCATTCATCCTGAGCATAAATTCCTTTGCGAAGCGCAGGGCTACTAAAAACCAGGTTGTTGGCAGGATTGGCTGTATCAATCACATATTGATCTGCCTGCGGACTGTTTTGAGCCTCCAAACCCAGCAACAATTTATGGTCGGAAATGCCGAGATACAGGGCCCGCAATTCCCCACCCTGCCAGTTGCCAAAGGCCGGGTACTGAAACGGTGTGGTGTAACTTAGCGTGCTGTCGTATTGATTCTGCCCTGCAAACAAGCGGGCATTCACCTGCAACTTGTTGTCAAGGAAGTTGTCTTGGTATTGCCCCTGAACAAAAGTATAGCGATCGCTCTGAAAGCTGCCGGCCACGAACGGGTCGGACTTAAATGCCCCCGTGGGGTCGTCTTTGCGACGTTTGCCGTGCATGAATT
Source organism: Comamonadaceae bacterium (assembly GCA_024642025.1). Lineage (GTDB taxonomy): Bacteria > Pseudomonadota > Gammaproteobacteria > Burkholderiales > Burkholderiaceae_C > Egaibacter. The sequence goes on from JAHEBY010000040.1 coordinate 10,230, forward strand.
CAAAAGACCATGGTCCGAGCGAAGCTTTGCCGTAAAATTGCCCCACGCGATCGCCGTCCAGCCCGGCGGCCACGCCCGATACGCCCGTGTCGTAGTTAAAAAAAAGGTCCTGGCCGCGCGCCGCCAAGCCTGAGGCTGAAAGCAGCACATCCAGACCATTGTCCAGCGTCTTACCCCAGGAGACACGTCCCTCGCGCTGGAGCCCGGGTTGCTGAAACCGCGCCACGACTTCCGCACCATCTACGCCCGACCCCGACCTCGTGATGACATTGACCACACCCAACATGGCGTTCTGACCGTATACCGCACCCCCCGGCCCGGGAATGAATTCAATGCGCTCCACCAGATCAAGGTCGAGCGGAAGGCTGCGGCCGGTTTGTCCAACGTCAAATAGCGCATCGTTGATCCGGTTTCCATTGACCGTTACAAGCACACGGGTGTTGTAGTCACCTGGAAGGCCAAAGCCGCGAGCGCCGATGTACTGATACTGCCGGTCGTAGATGACATACATGCCGGGCAGGCTGGCAAGCGCGTCCCCAAGCGTGCGCCAACCGAAGGTCCGAATCTCGTCGCGGGTGATGATGTTGACCGCTGCAGCGACCTGGCTCTGCTTTTGCTCGTACTTGGAGGCACCGACTACTCTAAGGTCGAGCAGTTGCTCCAGACTAAGCGCGGTCAGGTCGGTAGCGGCCTGCGCAGACAACGCTGTCGCAAAACTGACGCAAAACAGGAGCTTTCCCGTGCCGTGCTGGTGCACCCATCTCAGAAGTGGTTTGATACGTACGCACATAGTTCACCTTTCGTTACAGGATATCGGCGCCATCCGCGATATCTTGAGGCTGTCGCGCATGTGCAACTTCAGGCATAGCCGTCGCTCCTGATTTTAGGCAAATTTCACATCATGGAGCCAGTGCCTTCGCCCGCAACTGCAAATTTAACTGCGCCAGCCAGGTAGCTGAGATACATCGAAAAGAACAAGAAATTTGCGCCATAAAAAAGGCCGCTTCCCCGCGTCAGATATAGGTAAAAAGCCACCTTTTATATTGCTATAAACGAGATATTTTCGGGATCTGTGTCCCAAGTCCACCCTGCTTCAAAGGCATCCAATCAGCCGCCACCGTTTGGGAGAAACGAATCGGTCTCAATGCGGAGCCCCAAGCGGAAAGTAATAGAGATACAGGCGCGCCATCAATATTTTGGGGTGGTCCGGGTCGACTATTAAAAAAATGCATGGCACGCGTCGTTCGTGAGTAGCGATCAGTCAAGTTACCTAGCGTTACGTCAATTACAAGTGCCAATTGACGGCGAAATCACTTGCGGGCCATACCATCTTTCGAATCTTCAGCTTTAGCCGCACCATTGATTCATGGCAGCAGCCCTAAAAATGCATATCTGAAACGTGTACGTGACTTGGCACCAAAGACACCCCCCCAACTCAGGAGTAAACCAGATGTCCAGCATCCAATTCTCAAAAAACAAATTCGTTGTGGCTGGCCTGCTCGCTGCCGCCACGGCCGCTTCGGCCCAGACGGTACAAAGCTTTACGGTGGTCAATGCCGACACGGGGGCCGATATTGGTACGTTTACGGGCAGCGCCACGCTCTCAAGCCGTCCGGCCAACATCAATGTGCGGGCCAACGTGGCGGGCACATCCAAAGTC
>JAHEBY010000378.1 GCA_024642025.1 Comamonadaceae bacterium
GCCAACGCAGCAGACTTTGCCACTCGGGTTGAAGAACGAGGTCCGCAAGCATGGGCTCGAACCAGCGCTCCATGCCACCATGCAAGGCGTTGTAGTCGAGAGGTTGCCAATGCGCCCGATGTCCAACCTGCTCTAACGAATCGCCAGATAGTACGAAACACGAATGTCGGCGTCGCCGATAGTGACCGCCGTCCTTCAGGTAAGTGTCTGTTGGCAGGTCATCCCAGCCCGCGCGCCAAGGGTTCAACTTTTCCAGGCTACATCCCGAGAGTTCCTGGAGCCCCTGCGGACTCAACACCGCGTATCCCTGCTGTTTCATGATGGGAATCAAATGCGCTGGCGATGCAAAAGGCGGCGACAACTGCGGAGTTGTCATGCTTCAACCTTCACGCCCTTCCAGAAGGCAACCCGCCCCCGTATGGCGTCGGCCTCGGCTTTGGGTTCGGGGTAGTACCAAACGGCGTCAGGATTCAGGCTACCGTTCACGATCAACGAGTAATAGCTGGCCTGCCCTTTCCATGGACAGGAGGTTTTGTGGTTACTGAACGAGACAAACTGCCTGTCCAGTGATTTTTCTGGAAAATAATGGTTGCCCTCTACCAAAACCGTGTCGTCGCTTTGGGCAATCACGGCGCCATTCCACGTTGCTTTCATGCTGTGCTCCTTGTCGTAAACAAAACTCGCATGACGTGATTTTGCCTTGCGGACGAGCTGTCGCGCAGGCAACCCCAGGCAGACTCGTAAAACGCTAACATCAATCGAACGACGCAATGGAGAATTCAATATGGCATCAAGCTCTTTAAATACCCTTTCAAACAATCAGTTCCGGCTGGCTTCAAGGCCCTTTGGCCTTCCCAATGCCACCAATTGGAAGCAGACCAGTGAGGCCGTAGGAGAGCCGCTTGAAGGCGGTTTATTGGTAAAGACGCTGGCCCTTTCTCTGGACCCGGCCATGCGCGGATGGATGAACGAAGGTAAAAGCTATATCCCCCCGGTTGCAATCGGCGAAGTGATGCGCGCGGGTGGGATTGGCAAAGTCATTGCATCCAAAAACCCGAAGTTTGCTGTTGGCGATCATGTTTCGGGAAGTCTGGGCGTTCAGGAGTACGCGTTAATTTCTCAGGAAGACCTGAAACGCAACGGCTTGTTCAAAATTGATCTGCGCGCTGGCACGCTCACACAATGGCTCAACGTTTTGGGCATGCCAGGCATGACCGCCTACTTTGGGCTGTTGGATGTAGGCCAGCCAAAAGCCGGTGAAACGGTATTGGTGTCTGGCGCTGCCGGCGCCGTGGGGCAAACCGTTGGTCAACTGGCCAAAATCAAGGGATGCAAGGTCGTCGGTATCGCTGGCGGGCCAGCCAAATGCGAATGGGTCGTCAAGGAACTGGGATTTGACGCCTGCATCGACTACAAGTCCGGCCCCAACGCTGTGAAAGACGGCATGAAAGCGCACTGCCCGAACGGTGTGGATGTCTACTTTGACAACGTTGGCGGAGAGATTCTCGACACTGTTCTCACCCGGATCAATCGCAAGGCGCGCATCATCATTTGTGGCGCCATCAGCCAATACAACAACACAACGCCAGTACAAGGTCCCAAAAACTATCTGAGCCTGCTGGTGAACCGCGCCCGAATGGAAGGCATCGTGGTATTTGACTACGCAGATCGCTACCACCTGGCCGTGGCTGAAATGGCTGGCTACTTGAAGAATGGTCGCATGAAGAGCCGCGAAGACGTTGTATTCGGGTTGGACACGTTCCCGGACACGTTGACCAAGCTGTTCAGCGGTGAGAATTTTGGCAAACTGGTGCTTGAAGTGGCAAAAGACTAAACGCTAACGCCAAGGGGTATCCAACAGTGCAGCTGAAGATTTCGCAAAACTCGCTATTTGCCATTTTGCTGCGATCGCCTTGGTGGATCAGCATCGGCTTGGTGGCGCTATTTGCCCTGGGCTCTGCAGCTCTGCTGCCCCGCCACTATGTGCCGTTTGGTGTCATGGGCGCATTCCCGTTTCTGATCATTGGCATCATGGCCGCCTGGCGCCAGTGGCGGGCGCCAAGTCCGAAGTTGACTGAAGAAACGCTGCAGCGAGTCAGCGTCATGACGTGGCAAGAATTCTCAGCCGTGCTGGAACAGGGGTACGCGAGGCAAGGATATGACGTGACCCGATTGACTGAGCCAGGTGCAGACTTGAGCATCGTCAAGGGCGGACGCACGGCACTGGTCAGCTGCCGACGCTGGAAAGCGGCCACCACGGGCGTCGATATGTTGCGCGAACTGGTATCAGTGGGTCAAAAGCTTGACTGCCATGAACTCATTTACATCGCTTCCGGCACGCCGAGTCAAAACGCAATTGAATTTGCAAGCAAACACTCGGTCAAGCGGCTGTCCATCACCGAGTTGGCTGAAATTATCAATTAAATGCCGATTAGCCCCCGTCAATACTTGACTTATTGCTACTTATAATGTAGCAATAAGTCAAGTACCTTTGCAACTGTCAAGCATAAATACTTTGCCATCCCGTTTGGCCTTACGTGCATACACGACGTGAAGTCTAAAGCAACATAGGTCAGCAATCATTGAATTGGCATGGAAAATGCTTGCTAACTTGGCTTAGATTGCAGGATCGTCCCACCCGCTAAACGTCGCATAAAAATTATGCATATCGTGTTCGAGTAAACCCGGATGGTGATATGCGATCAAGAGGCTAAAGTGGTGCACTGCATGTTTGAGCGAACCAAGAGCGCACAAACTTGGGCTTTTTATTTTTGTATTAAAACGGAGTAACGCTGATGAAATTATCCAAATTCAAACTAGCTGCGGCTGCAGTCGCCACAATTGGCACGCTTATGGCTGCACCGGCCTTTGCTGGTAAAACAGTCGACGCCATCAAAGCACGCGGTCAGGTCGTTTGCGGCGTCAACACTGGTTTGGCTGGTTTCGCAGCGGCCGATTCCTCGGGAAAGTGGTCTGGCTTGGACGTTGACGTTTGCAAAGCACTTGCCGCTGCAACCCTGGGCGATGCAGAGAAAGTCAAATATGTACCTTTGAACGCCCAGCAACGCTTTACTGCGCTGCAGTCCGGCGAAATCGACGTTCTGGCCCGCAATACCACTTTCACCCTCACGCGCGACGCGTCGCTGGGCCTCAGCGCTACCGTGGTCAAC
>JAHEBY010000379.1 GCA_024642025.1 Comamonadaceae bacterium
TGCGTGACGTTTCGGCCAGATTGCAGCGCCGCCTGGGCCACTGCCAGCCGCAGACGCCGCAAGTATTGCAGCGGGGCAATACCCGCATGCTCCACAAACAAGCGGGTCAGATGCCGCGGCGAAGTGTGTGCGACGTCCGCCATGGCGGATACGGTCCACCCGGTGGCGGGCTGGCTGCTCACAGCGTCCTGCACTTTGTGTAGCGCCGGGTGAATATGATTGCGGTAGGCCAGAAAAGGTGACAGTTCAGGGTCGTGCGGGCCGCGGCGAATGGCCACCACCATGGTTTGCGCCACTTGGGCGGCGATGGCCGGGCCGCAGACGGTGCTGATGCGGTGCAACATTAAATCCAGCCCTGTCGTCACACCAGCGCTGCTGAATACCGGCCCCTCCTCGACGAAAACCCGGTTGTGCACAACCTGACAATCGGGCGCAGCAGATTGCAGCTCGCCCAGGTGCTGGTGGTGCGTGGTGACCCGTCTCCCCGCCAGCAGCCCGGCGTGGGCCGCCAGTAGTGCGCCCGCGCAAATGGTGACCAGCTCCAGCTCGTGGCTAACCAGCCGCAAGCCCCGCAGCCAGTGCAGCACATTGCGCGCATCGTCGGTTTCCACGTCAATCATGGCGCCTGGTTGGCCCAGGAGGACCACCCAAGTGGGCAACGTGCTGCTGGCAACGAGCGGAACGGGCAACGCCCCTATTCCTTTGACAATGCAACCGACGGATGTGGGCACTTCGGGCTGGGTGCCGACAAATTGCAAAGCAAATCGCGGTGCCTGCCCTTGCGCCTCCAGGCACTGATTCGCAATGCGCAGCGCCTCGGCAGGCCCGGCCCAGTCCAGCAACAGGGTGTTGGGCTGTAGAACGAACAGCACCTTTATCGGGGGTCCACCGGTTGTCATCATCAGTCCGCCAGCGCCTGGGCGGCAGTGCAAATACGTGCAAAGCGCTCCGACAACACAGCGGCGGTTCGTGCCTTGATGTCCGCGACTTGCAGCGCGGAGCCATCCATGTGCTTCATGTCCCACGTGTGCGTGGCGTCCAGCACATAGTCCACGGTGTAGCCCAGGTCAGACGCATGGCGCGCTGTGGTTTCGCAGCATTGCTCGGTGCGGATGCCGCTGATGATGATTTTCTGAATGCCGTTTTGGGCGAGCCAGACTTGAAGGCCGGTGCCAACCAGCGCACTATGGCGGTTCTTGTAAAAAGTTTCGGCTGCGTCGAATGCCATCAGTTCGGCCAGAGGCTTGACATGGCCAGACTCGATGGCAAAGGGGTTGTCTTTGGATTTTGGCCCGTCAACGTGAAATATGCGCACAACCGGCACGCCGCGCTGGATACAACCCGCAATCAGGGCATTTTGGGCGGCCAGATAGGCTGGCAATTTATCGGCCGTGAAATAGGGCCGTTGACGAAATGACTCCTGCACGTCGATCACTATAAGACAAGATTTCATGATAAGAACTCCTTTGTAACAGAGCCTTTATCATCTGAATAACCTGGACAAAAATCCCGTCTGCATCAGACGCGTTTCGATCATTTTCGGACAAGGATTTGAGATTTTCAAAACCCGGCGCCTCCGCCGGTGCTCTGATGCCCACGTGGCGGGTTCAGCTGCTTGGCGGGGAAGGCGTCGACACCAGCGGCCCAAACGCCGAGTTGGTGGTGGCCCGGCGAGAGTGCACCAGTGAAATGACGGGCGCAGCCCGGCCGGGCAGGCGGGCGATCGGGCGCAGCCACTGCAGCAAAGGCTTCCAGTCCTTCAGAAGGTCGGTTGTGTGGATATCTTTTGGCAGGTCAAACAAAGTGCGGCCATTCTCCAGCCCTGAAACATACATGGGCGCATCCCCTAATTCACCGAGGAAATTCATACCCTGCGCGCCAGCCCAATCGCGCAAAGTCTGGGTTGATTGCACACGCGAGTCGATGCGCATGCCCACCACGCCCAGAGCGCAACGGCCGCTCGAGACGCGCGGCAGTGACAAGAGTTCGGCGTGTCCGCGGCAGGCAGATTCCCGGTCAAAAAGGGAGTTGCACACGGGTATCACCACCGCGTCGGCGGTCATGACGACTTTGGCGAGTTCAAAGCCGTGGATTCCGCCGGGTGTATCCAGGATAACGTGAGTTATGCTAGGCGGCTTTTTCAGGATGTGCCCTCGATCCACTGTCCACGGTGTAATCGCCGGTAAATCCGGATCACGCCTTTTTAACCAGCTCAGCACCGATTGCTGACGATCAATGTCGCCCAGAAGAACCGAGGCGCCCTGATGTGCCAGCCAGGCGGCAATATGGGTGGCGAGCGTGCTCTTCCCGCTGCCACCCTTGCGATTGACTATTGCAATGACAGGCATGGTTGCACGCGTTGAAAGATGCCGTGGTGCCTCAATCCACAATCACCGCCGGGCCGGTGGTTCGTGCTGCGATGGCGCCGATTTCGAAAACTGTTTCGCCTGACGCCCGCAAAGTTGCAGCGCAGGCTTTGGCGCTGGCCGCGTCAACCACGACCACCATGCCGATGCCGTTGTTGAAGGTGCGGTTCATTTCGGTATCGTCAATGCCTGCTGTCTTTTGTAACCAGGCGAACAGTTCGGTTTGAGGCCAGCTTCCTTTTTTGAGGTGTGCGGACATGCCGTCGGGCAGTACCCGTGGAATGTTCTCCAGCAGGCCGCCGCCGGTGATGTGCGCCAAAGCTTTAATGGGATGGGCGGTCAGCGCCGCCAGCACATTCTTCACATACAGACGTGTCGGCTCCATCAACGCCTGTTTCCAGGGCTTGCCGTCCAGCGTGGCGGGCATGGCCGCACCGGCCCGCTCTACGCACTTGCGAACCAGGCTGAAACCGTTGGAGTGCACGCCGCTGCTGGCCAGGCCCAGCACCACGTCGCCGGGCTTGACGTCTTTCCCGGTCAGGATTTTTGACTTCTCGACCGCACCCACGCAAAACCCGGCCAGATCGTATTCACCCGCGGGATACATGCCCGGCATTTCTGCGGTTTCACCACCAATCAGCGCACAACCGCTGTCCTCGCAGCCCTTTGCGATACCGCCCACGACGGCCGCAGCGGTGTCAACGTCCAGCTTTCCACAGGCGAAATAATCGAGAAAGAACAGCGGCTCTGCGCCTTGCACCAGCACGTCATTCACGCTCATGGCCACCAGATCGATGC
>JAHEBY010000041.1 GCA_024642025.1 Comamonadaceae bacterium
AGCGCTACTTTGACCGCTACCCTGGCGTGAAGCAATACATGGAGTCCACCCGCAAGCTTGCCAAGCAGCAGGGCTATGTGGAAACGGTGTTCGGGCGGCGCCTGCAACTCGCAGGCATCATGAATGCAAAAGGCGCCTTGCTGGCTGGACTGGAGCGCGCTGCCATCAACGCACCCATGCAGGGCACCGCGGCAGACCTGATCAAGCTCAGCATGGTGAAGGTGCAGCAGGTGCTGGACCAGGAGAAGCGTGCCACCAAAATGATCATGCAAGTGCATGATGAGCTGGTTTTCGAAGTGCCGCAGGCAGAGGTGGACTGGGTTAAACATGAGATCCCGCGCCTGATGGCGGGGGTGGCCAAGCTCAAAGTACCTTTACTGGCCGAAGTGGGTGTAGGACCCAATTGGGACAAGGCGCATTGAATTCGCGGGGATGCGATAGGGCTTTCGTTGGTGTTGCCCCGTTGTTGGGTGTTGTAGTGAGGGCTATCTACCCACAGCCAGCAGGAACTTTAGCAGCGCCCTAAACTCTATCCCGACTCAACAACCAAAGAGGAACAAGCATGACGCAGTTAACCATGAACACCGAGTTCGATGCCCTGTTGCCCGGGCAAACCACCGATGCAGGCGCCACCCGCCGCACCGCCTTGAAAGTGGCGCTGGGTGTGGGTTACGCCGCTACGGCGATGCCCATCATGGCGCAGACGGCCATCAAGACCTCGGCCGAAGGGCTGAAGACTGGCGAAACCACCTATGAAGTGGCCGGTTTCAAGGTGCCCGCTTACTACGCCATGCCTGAAGGCAAGAGCAATCTACCCGTGGTGCTGGTGATACAGGAGATATTTGGCGTGCACGAGTACATTGCCGATACCTGCCGCCGCTTTGCCAAGGCGGGCTATCTGGCTATTGCGCCAGAGCTGTATGCGCGCCAGGGGGACCCTACCAAATATGGCGAGATGGCCAAATTGATTGCTGAGGTGGTGAACAAGGTGCCCGATGCGCAAGTGATGGCCGACCTGGACGGCGCTGTGAAATGGGCTGGGACCAACGGTGGCAACCTGGATAAGGTGGCCATCACCGGCTTTTGCTGGGGCGGTCGCATCACCTGGCTTTATGCGGCGCAGGGGCCGGTCAAGGCTGCTGTAGCCTGGTATGGGCGCCTGGTCGGCACGCCAAACGACCTCATGCCCAAAAACCCAATTGACTTCGCGTCCACTATGCGTGCCCCGGTGTTGGGCTTGTACGGCGAAAAGGACGGCGGCATTCCTCTGGACACACTGGACAAAATGAAGGCTGCACTGTCCACCGGCAATGCAGCATCCAAGGCAGCGCAGTTTGTGGTGTATCCGGATGCACCCCATGCGTTTCACGCCGACTACCGGGCCAGCTACCGCAAGGAAGCCGCGGAAGATGGTTTCAAGCGTTGCCTGGAATGGTTCAAGGCCAACGGGGTGGCCTGACACAGCTTCTCATTCAGGGCCAAAGGCGCGTACAACTCACCCCTCGGCAAAGCCGCCTTCCGGGCGGCTTTTTTGTAGATTTTTGATGATATATTAGCCGTTTGCCCCCGTAGAATATGCGTAAACAGCTATGCTAATAATAGCAATCCTGATGGGAACCCTCGTCGCCGGCATCGGCAGCGTGTGGCTTGCTGCGTGGCTGAGTTTCGGCGTGCTGGCGCGCTACACGCAGCACATGCTAAGTCTGGCAGCGGGGGCTCTTCTGGCCACTGCCTTCATGCATTTGTTGCCGGAGGCCTTTGAGAGCCATCTTCCCGCTGACGATTTGTTCATGGCGCTGCTTGTCGGAATCGTATTTTTCTTTTTGCTCGACAAGGCTGAGCTCTGGCACCACGGGCACGAGCATCATCACCACCAACCACATGAGCAGCCACACCACCATGCGCATTCTGCGGACTCCACCAGACCCGGTAGCTGGGCAGTGCTCGCGGGCGACAGCGTGCACTGCTTTGGCGACGGCATTCTCATCGCCTCAGCGTTTATGGCCGATGTGCGGTTGGGTGTCATTGCAGCGGTGTCGGTGATGGCTCATGAGGTGCCCCACCATATGGGCGACCTGATGGTATTGCGCTCGGGCACCAGCAATCGTCAAGCCGCCTTGATGAAGGTTTCGCTGGCGGGCGCGGTCACCGCCATTGGCGGATTGGCTGGATACTGGCTGGTGGAGCAGTTGCGCACTTATCTGCCGTACTTTCTGGTGGTTGCCAGCAGCAGCTTTGTCTATGTTGCACTGGCAGATTTGATTCCGCAGTTGCAGAAGCGCCTGGGCGCGCGTCAAACGGCCGCACAAATTGCCTGGCTTGCGGCTGGAATTGCGCTGGTAAGCGTCGTCAGCGAGCTGGCCCATCACCACTGAGCCCGGCGTTCAAGCCAATACGACCTCAACCTCGTCGCCGAGGTCTTCGGCCAGAAAGCCACCCGATTGACGCTGCCAGAGTCTGGCGTATTGGCCGCCCAGCGCCAGCAGCTCATGGTGGGTGCCCTGTTCCACAATGCGCCCGGCATCCATCACCACGAGCCGGTCCATGCGCGCAATGGTGCTCAGCCGGTGCGCAATGGCGATCACGGTCTTGCCCTGCATCAGCGTAACCAGCTGCTCCTGAATCGCAGCCTCGATCTCGCTGTCCAGCGCAGACGTGGCTTCGTCCAGGATCAAGATTGGTGCATTTTTTAGCACGACACGTGCCAGCGCCACCCGCTGGCGCTGCCCACCCGATAGCTTGACGCCGCGCTCACCGGCGTGGGCTTCATAGCCAGTGCGACCGGTCCAGTCGCGCAGCTCGGTGATGAATTCGTGCGCATGAGCCTGCCGGGCAGCCTGTTCCACCTCGGCGTCGCTGGCGGCTGGGTGGCCATAACGGATATTGGCCGCGATGGAGCGGTGCAGCAGTGACGTGTCCTGCGTAACCATGCCGATCGACACGCGCAGGCTTTCTTGGGTCACGTCCCGCAAGTCTTGCCCGTCGATGGTGATGCGCCCGTCCTCAACATCGTAAAAGCGCAGCAGCAAGTTGACGAGTGTTGATTTGCCTGCGCCCGAGCGCCCGACAAGACCAACGCGCTCACCCGGTTGAATGTGCAAGTTGAGATTCTGCAATACCGCCTTACCGCCCGTGGCAGCCTGTCCGTAACTGAAGTTGACGTGCTCAAACCGAATGTCACCATGGGGCACATGCAATGTTCCGGCCTCTGACGCATCGACCAGGGTGTGCGGTACGGCAATGCTTTGTATGCCTTCCTGAACCACGCCAACATTCTCAAAAATTCCCGATACCTCCCAGCTTACCCAGCCGGCCATATTGGCAATTTGCCAGACCAGCGGCAAGCTTGTTGCCACCACTGCAGGGCTGATCTGTTGACCGCTCCACAGCCAGACGCTGACCCCGGCAGTCCCCACCAACAGCAAGGCATTGAGCAGCGTTAGCGTCGCCATGAAGCGCGTTGTCATGCGCATGTGCGCGGCAATTTTTTCGCGGTGCCCGTCGATGGATTCGCGCACATAGGCGTCTTCGTCCTGCGCTCGCGAAAAGAGCTTCACCGTCATGATGTTGGTGTAACTGTCCACCACGCGGCCCATCACGAGCGAACGCGCTTCGCTGCTTGAGCGCGACAGATCACGCATGCGCGGCACAAAGTAACGCAAAAAGAGACCGTAACCCACCAGCCAGCACAGGGTGGGCAGCGCCAAACGCCAGTCAAATACCAGCATGAGTGACAGCGCACTGATGCCGTAAACCACGATGTACCAGACCGCGCGCACGGTGGCCACCACGCTTTCGCGCAACGAGTTGGCGGTGTTCATCACCCGGTTGGCTATGCGTCCGGCAAAATCGTTCTGGAAGAAGGGGCCGCTCTGGCGCACCACGTGCCAGTGGCTTTGCCAGCGAATCAGTGTGGTCGCGCCGGGTATCACTGCATTGTTGCGCACCAGACTGTCCAGCAACACCATGCTGGGCCGCCCAAGCAGCAAAACCACGGCCATGCCGATGAGCAAGGGGGCTTGCTGTTTCAGGGCAGATTCAGGGTCCACAGCGGTCATCAGCCCAACCAGCTTGCCAATGAAAACCGGGATCAGCGTGTCAATCAGCGCCACGCCAAGGCCAGTCGCCAACATGGCAAGATACAGGCCTTTGGTCTGGCGCACAAAATGCCAGTAGAAGGCGACGAGTCCAGGTGGCGGGCCATTGCTGGCTACATCTTGCGGCGTCGCAATATTGCCAATGCGCGATTCGAAGAATTTGAACATGCTGTTGGCCATTCTCTACGAAAGCCCTGAGGCATGCAGTGCGCTCAAAATGGGCTCGTCACACTCCGGAAAGTTTTGTCGGTCAAAATGGTTTGCTGATCATGAGAAATTTACTTGTTGCGCTTGCTGGCTTCGGCGCCTTGATACTGGGTGGTTGCGCTTCCTTCGAATCTACTGCCTCACGCGGGCAACCTGCCGCTGTCGCGCCCATTGACTCCGCCGCGCCGGCACTTGCCTGGCAGGCGCCGCTTCCTCACGGTGGCGACCTGGGCGCGATGGCTGACTGGTGGCAGCGCCATGGTGACCCGGTATTGACAGAGCTGATCGAGGTGGCGCAAGGTGCAAGCGCTTCATTGGCTCAGGCCATGTCACGAATCGAGTCTGCGCGCGCCAGCCAGGTGGCTGCCGACGCGGCGCTTGGGCCGCGGCTTGATGCCACGGCCTCTGCCGTCAGAAACAGCGGGCAGGCTGGCGCACCGGCTGCCACGGCCTTGGCCGCTGGTCTGCAAGCGTCTTGGGAAATGGATCTGTTTGGCGGCAACCGTCTGGCGAGCGATGCGGCGCTGGCGCAGTTGCAGGGTAGTCAGGCGCTTTGGCACGATGCGCGGGTTTCGGTGGCCGCAGAGGTTGCCAACCTCTATTACAGCCTGCGAACCTGTCACCAGCTGCTGGACGTGACCCGCGCCGACGCGAAGTCGCGCGCCGAAACGTCGCGTCTTGCGGCCATCGGCGTCAGTGCGGGCTTCACGGCCCCGGCTACCGCCGCGTTGGCGCGTGCCAGTGCCGCCGAAGGCAGCAGCCGTATCACGCAGCAGCAGGCGCAGTGTGACTTGTACGTCAAATCACTGGTGGCCATTACCGCACTTTCAGAGACTGCCTTAAAGGAAAAAGTGGCTCTAGCCCTCAGCCAATCTGCGCAAGCAGCTCCTTTTGTTGTAGCAACTGTGCCTGCCCAGACGATAGCCCAACGTCCCGATGTATTTGCGGCCGAGCGCGACGTGGTTGCCGCCAGCGCGCAGGTGGGCACTTCGCGTGCAAGGCAGTATCCGCGTTTGAGCCTGAATGGCTCCATTGGCGCACTGCGGTATAGCGCGGGGGGCAACAGTTCAGATCAGGCAACCTGGTCTATCGGCCCGTTTGCGCTGTCGCTGCCGTTGTTCGATGGCGGGCAGCGGTCCGCGAACATTGACGCGGCCCTGGCGCGTTACGATGAGGCGGTGGCGATTTACACCAGCAAGGTCCGCCAGGCTGTGCGTGAGGTGGAGCAGGCATTGGTGAATCTGCAAAGCGCCAACGCCCGCATGGCAGATGCAGAGGTGGCGACTCAGGGGTATGGCGAATCGCTGGCGGCGGTGCAGGCGCGTTACGCCAATGGGCTGGCAAGCCTGACGGAACTTGAAGAGGCGCGGCGCGTGTCTTTTTCTGCGCAATTGGGGCTCGAGGGTTTGCAGCTGGAGCGAAACCTGGCCTGGGTGGCCCTTTACCGGGCGCTTGGTGGCGGCTGGAGTGGCGATGTGACCACGCCGCCCAGGGTGCCCGTCGTGGCACCTGCGTCTTAAATCAATCACGGGAAATTTTGCGATATGAGCGGACTTACTTTCGGAAAATCAAGGCTGGTGATATTTGCGGGTCTGGCCCTGCTGGCTGTTGCTATTGCGCTGTATGTTCTGCGTGGTGGATCCGGCGCCGGTAAAGACAGTGCGGGCGCATCGCCTGCTGCAGCTGAAGGCGCCGCAAGTGCCGCACAGCCCAAACCAGCCCTTACCGTCACGCTAACGCAAGCCGGAAGCAAGGTGCTACCTGTGCAATTGCAGGCCAATGGCAGCGTGGCGGCCTGGCAGGAGGCCGTAGTAGGCGCCGAGGCCAGTGGCTTGCGTATTGGGACGCTGGACGCCAGCGTCGGCGACAGTGTGAAGCGCGGTCAGGTGCTGGCAACGATGGTGGCCGACAGTGTGGAGTCCGATGTGGCGCTGGCCCGTGCGGGGCTTGCCGAGGCTACCGCCAGCGCCGCCGAAGCCACTGCCAACGCAGTGCGCGCGCGGGCGGTGCAGGGCACAGGTGCCCTCAGCGCCCAGCAGATTGGCCAGTACCTCACGGCAGAAGTGACCGCCAAGGCCCGTGTGGAGTCGGCGAAGGCGCAGCTGGATTCGCAGCAGCTTCGCCTCAAGCACACTCGGGTACTGGCGCCAGACAGTGGCATTGTTTCGTCCCGCAGTGCCACGCTGGGAGCCGTCGTCAGCAATGGCAACGAGCTGTTTCGCCTGATCCGGCAGGGGCGCCTTGAATGGCGGGGCGAGGTCACCTCCAGCGAGTTGAGCCGCGTAAAGCCCGGCGATGCGCTCACGCTGACGGCGCCGGGTGGCGAGCAGATGAGGGGTAAGGTGCGCGTGGTATCCCCTACAGTCGACTCGCAAACGCGCAACGGCGTGGTCTTTGCTGATCTGGAGGCCAAAGCCTTGTCGGGTGCGACATCGGCCTTCAAACCCGGGGTATTCGCCAAAGGTGTGTTCGAGCTCGGCGCCTCGCAGGCGCTCACCGTCGTGCAGACGGCCGTGGTGGTGCGCGATGGCTTCAGTTACGTCTACAGAGTTGATGCTGACCATCGCGTCACGCAGTTAAAAGTGCGTACCGGGCGGCAGTTGGGCGATCAGGTTGAAATCCTTGAGGGCCTGAAACCCGATGACCGGCTGGTCGCGACTGGTGCGGGGTTTCTGAGTGAGGGCGATCTGGTCCGTGTGGTTGCCAATTCTATTGAAAATAGCACTCCAGCCCCCGTAAAATCTGCATCAAAAGCTATCAAATGAATAGCAGTCAAACGATGTCTAAAGGGGCATTCATATCATGAATGTTTCGGCCTGGTCCATCAAAAACCCGATTCCGGCGGTGATGCTGTTTGTCATGCTCACGTTTGCGGGCCTGCTTTCGTTTCGCGCGATGAAGGTACAGAACTTTCCTGATCTGGAGGTTCCCAACATCATTGTGTCGGCTTCGCTGCCTGGGGCGGCTCCAGCGCAACTGGAGACAGAAGTCGCCCGCAAAATCGAAAACGCCATTGCGCCGCTCGAAGGGTTGAAGAACATCTACACCAAAGTGCAGGATGGCGGTGTGACCGTGACGGCCGAGTTCCGGCTGGAGAAAGCCACGCAGGAAGCAGTGGATGACGTCCGATCTGCGGTGCAGGGCGTTCGCAGTGAATTACCTTCCGACGTGCGCGATCCGGTTGTCAGCAAGGTCAACCTTTCGGGGTCGCCTATTTTGGCGTTCACGATTCGCGCGGGCAGCATGGACGATGAAGCGCTGAGCTGGTTTGTGGACAACACGGTGGCGCGGCGGCTTTTGGGCGTGCGGGGCGTGGGCTCTGTTAGCCGTGTCGGCGGCGTGAGTCGACAGGTCAGCGTGGCGCTGGAACCGCTGAAGCTGCAGGCGCTGGGTGCCACTGCGGCGGATGTGTCGCGCCAGCTGCGTCTGGTGCAAACCGAGAGCGCAGGTGGCCGTGCGGACCTTGGCGGCAGTGAGCAGCCCATGCGCACGCTGGCTACCGTCAAGACGGTGGACGAGCTGGCCCGACTCGAATTGACCCTGACCAATGGCCAGCGCATCCGGCTTGATCAGGTCGCCACAGTGACTGACACCGTTGCCGAACCGCGCGCGGTGGCGCTGCTCAATGGCGTACCGGTGGTGGGTTTTGAGGTGACCCGTAGCAAAGGCGCCTCGGAACTCGAGGTCGGTGCGGGCGTGCAGGCCGCCTTGAAAGAACTGAAAGCCCAACACCCGGATATCGAACTCACCGAGGCCTTTAATTTTGTGCAACCGGTGGAAGAAGAGTTCGACGGCTCCATGGCACTGCTTTACGAAGGTGCCATTCTTGCCGTGATTGTGGTGTGGCTTTTTTTGCGCAACCTGCGGGCTACATTTGTGTCAGCCGTGGCCTTGCCCCTGTCCGCGATCCCGGCATTCATTGGCATGCACTACCTCGGGTTTTCGATCAATGTGGTGACTCTGCTGGCGCTCTCGCTGGTGATCGGCGTGCTGGTAGATGACGCCATTGTGGAAGTGGAAAACATCGAGCGCCATATGAACATGGGCAAAACGCCTTACCAGGCGGCCATGGAAGCCGCCGACGAAATTGGCCTTGCGGTAATCGCCACAACCTTCACGTTGATCGCCGTGTTTTTGCCCACGGCGTTCATGAGCGGCATCCCCGGCAAGTTCTTCAAGCAATTTGGCTGGACGGCATCGCTGGCGGTTTTTGCCTCGCTGGTCGTCGCGCGTGCCCTCACCCCCATGATGGCCGCCTACGTGATGAAGCGAAGCGATCTTCCGCACAAGGAGCCTTGGTGGATGGGCGGGTATCTCAAGGCCAGCGGTTGGGCGCTCAGGCATCGATGGATCACCATGGCCATGGCGGGCGCCTTCTTTGTGGGTTCCATCATGTTGATTCCCTTGTTGCCAACCGGATTCATTCCGCCCGACGACAACTCCCAGACACAGGTCAATATTGAGTTGCCCCCTGGCTCCACATTGGCGCAGACACGTGAGGCATCCGAAGCGGCCCGTTTGCTTTTAGTCAAGGTTCCTCACGTTAAAAGTGTCTACACCACGGTAGGTGGTGGCGCCGCCGGCACCGACCCGTTCGCACCACCGGGCGCAACGGAAGTGCGCAAATCCACACTGACCATATTGCTCGACGAGCGTGGTCAGCGCCCCCGCAAGCAAGGCATTGAAAATAATATTCGTACTGCTATGGCCGAGCTGCCCGGGGTACGCAGCAAGGTTGGCCTGGGTGGCTCGGGCGAAAAATACCTGTTGGTTTTGACCGGCGAGGATCCTCAGGCGTTGGCGACAGCCGCCACCGCTGTGGAAAAGGATTTGCGCACCATCCCGGGTCTGGGCAGCATCGCGTCCAGCGCGAGTTTGATTCGTTCAGAAATCGCCGTGCGGCCAGATTTTGCCAGAGCGGCCGAGCTGGGCGTAACCAGCGCCGCCATTGGCGAGACGCTTCGCATCGCCACGGTAGGCGACTATGACGCAGCGCTCTCCAAACTCAATCTGTCGCAGCGCCAGGTGCCAATCGTGGTGAAACTGGCGGACACGGCGCGACAGGATCTTGATGTGCTCGGGCGCCTGACGGTGCCCGGTGTCAAGGGGCCGGTCATGCTGAGCCAAGTGGCTACTCTGGAGATGACCGGCGGGCCCGCAGTGATCGATCGCCTCAACCGCGCGCGCAACGTGACCTTTGAGGTGGAGCTTTCCGGGGCGGCGCTGGGTGATGTAACCGTGGCGGTGGAGAAATTGCCGTCCATCAGGAACTTGCCGCCCGGCGTCAAGCAACTTGCTCTGGGTGACGCGGAGGTGATGGGTGAACTTTTCGCCAGCTTTGGCCTGGCCATGTTGACCGGCGTGCTCTGTATCTACATCGTCCTGGTGTTGCTGTTCAAGGATTTCCTGCATCCGTTCACGATTCTGGCGGCCTTGCCCCTGTCATTGGGCGGCGCTTTTGTTGGCTTGTTGATCGCGCAGAAGAGTTTCTCGATGCCGTCCTTGATCGGTCTGATCATGCTCATGGGTATTGCTACCAAGAACTCAATTTTGCTGGTGGAGTACGCCATCGTCGCGCGGCGCGATCACGGCCTGAGCCGCTTTGATGCGCTGCTTGATGCCTGCCACAAGCGCGCCCGCCCGATCATCATGACCACGTTGGCCATGGGTGCCGGCATGTTGCCGCTGGCGATTGGCCTGGGCGCTGCAGATTCGAGTTTTCGAAGCCCCATGGCGGTGGCTGTAATCGGTGGCCTCATGACCTCCACAGTGCTAAGCCTGCTGGTGATCCCATCGGTGTTCACCTTGGTGGATGACCTGGAGCATCTGATCAAACGAGTGGTGCGGTGGTTCAGGCGCATACCGCACGGTGACGCCAACAAGACAGCGTGAGGCGCTTCCAGGTAGGTAGGCGCAAGAGCGTGCCTTGCAGAATTTGCCCTGAAGTTGCCCGACCAGCCTCAAAAAAATTAAGACAGGAGACCTTTGTATGCCGAAGTCCGACATTGAAATTGCCCAGGCCACAACTCTCAAGCCGATTCTTGCGCTAGCGCAGGAGAGGCTGGGTATTCCAGCTGAAGCGTTGGAGCCTTACGGCCACTACAAGGCCAAGATTGATCTCGGTTGGCTTGACAAGCAGGCGCACCGGCCGGATGGAAAATTGGTGCTGGTAACGGCCATCAGCCCGACGCCTGCGGGCGAGGGCAAAACCACCACCACGGTGGGACTCGGCGATGCACTCAATCGCATTGGTAAGCGAGCAGTAATTGCGTTGCGCGAACCGTCTCTGGGCCCGGTTTTTGGCATGAAGGGTGGCGCTGCTGGCGGCGGCTATGCGCAGGTGGTTCCGATGGAAGACATCAACCTGCATTTCACCGGAGACTTCAATGCCATTGCGCTGGCACACAACCTGCTCGCAGCGCTAATAGACAACCACATTCACCACGGCAACACATTGCGCTTTGACTTCCGTCGTGTGGTCTGGCGCCGTGTCATGGACATGAACGACCGTGCCTTGCGCTCCATGGTCGTTGGATTGGGAGGGCCGGGCAATGGATTCCCCCGCGAAGATGGTTTTGACATTGTTGTCGCCTCCGAAGTCATGGCCATTTTCTGCCTGGCGACGTCCCGCAAGGATTTGAAGCAACGCCTTGGCAACATCATCGTGGGGTACACGCGGGACCTGCAGCCCATTCGCGCACGCGACCTTCAGGCCCAAGGTGCCATGGCCGCACTGCTCAAGGAGGCCTTCAAACCCAATCTGGTGCAGACGCTGGAGAGCAATCCCGCCATCATCCATGGCGGGCCATTTGCCAACATTGCCCATGGCTGCAACTCGGTCACTGCCACCAAGGCTGCCTTGAAGCTGGGTGAATATGTAGTCACCGAGGCGGGTTTTGGGGCTGACCTCGGCGCAGAGAAGTTCATTGACATCAAGTGCCGCAAGTCTGGCCTGCGGCCTGATGTGGCTGTGGTGGTGGCAACGCTCCGCGCGCTAAAGCATCATGGCGGCGTGGAAGCCAAAGACCTCAATACGCCCAATCTGGCTGCGCTGGAGAAAGGTCTTTCCAATCTCGAGCGGCATGTGGACAATATTCGCCACCATTACGGTTTGCCATGTGTCGTTTCCATCAATCATTTCACGTCAGACACCCAGGAAGAGCTGGATTTGCTCAGACGCAATATGGACCGGCAAGGCGTACCCGTGGTGGTCGCTCATCATTGGGCTCGAGGGTCCGCAGGTGCAGAAGAGCTTGCCCATGCCGTGGTGAAACTGGCGGAGTCAGGCACTGCCAACATGCGTTTCGTTTACAACGATGGAGATACGCTTTGGGAAAAGATGAAGGCCATCGCCACCAAGGTCTATGGTGCAGCCGATATTTCCGCTGACTCCGTGGTGCGCGCCAAGATCCACAAGCTGCAGGATGACGGTTATGGCCACTACCCGGTTTGCGTAGCCAAAACCCAATACTCTTTCTCGACTGACCCCAAGCTGCGCGCAGCGCCATCGGGCCATATGGTC
>JAHEBY010000042.1 GCA_024642025.1 Comamonadaceae bacterium
GCGTTCTATCGGGATCTGTACCCTGCGCCGGGTTCGCTGGTTACTGCTCGGCAACTGCATGGCAAGGAGCTCAGTTTTAACAACATTGCCGATGCGGACGCGGCGTGGGAGTGCGTAAAGAGTTTTGACACGGGAGCCACAGGCGACCCTTCACAGGCTGCGGCCTGCGTCATTGTCAAACATGCCAACCCATGTGGCGTGGCACTTGGAGCGGATAGTTTGGAGGCCTACGAGAAAGCGTTCAAAACCGACCCCACATCTGCTTTTGGTGGCATTATTGCCCTGAACCGGCCACTGGATAAGCGTGCGGCGCTTCAAATTTCGAAGCAATTTGTCGAAGTACTGATGGCGCCGGGCTACACGCCTGACGCGTTGGAAGTCTTCAAAGCCAAAGTCAACGTGCGCATATTGCAGATCGATTTGCCGGGCAACACGGGTGTCGGCAAATCGGCGTGGGACAATGGTCGCAATGCTGTGGACGTCAAGCGCGTAGGCTCAGGCATGTTGATGCAGACGGCCGACAACCGGGAACTGTCTCTCGCAGATCTGACGGTGGCAAGTCGCGTTCAACCCACGCCTGCGCAAATGCAGGACCTGCTGTTTGCCTGGAAAGTGGCCAAATATGTGAAGAGCAACGCCATCGTTTTCTGCAAAGATGGCATGACCATGGGTGTGGGCGCCGGGCAAATGAGCCGACTCGATTCGGCACGTATTGCCAGCATCAAGGCCGAGCACGCGGGCCTGTCCCTGAAAAACACCGTAGTGGCAAGTGACGCGTTTTTTCCGTTTCGTGACGGGCTTGATGTGGTCGTCGACGCCGGTGCCACTTGCGTCATTCAACCAGGCGGCAGTATGCGGGATGACGAAGTAATTGCAGCGGCAAACGAACGGGGTGTTGCCATGGTACTAACCGGCGTTCGCCACTTCCGCCATTGACCCTATAAGGCTCAGCCAGGTTCTTGGCGCCTCCCCAAGAACCGAAACGCCAAATCGATCAATGCCGCTAGTGGTGCCCGTGCCCGTAGTAGCCGCCGCTTGACCAACCCAGATTCAAACTGACCCCAACTGGCGGGTAATAGGGCCGATAGTATGGTTGATAGTAGGGCTGGTAGTAAGTCTGGTTGGTGTAGTAAACCGGCGCGTAGGACTGTTCAATGGTCTGCTGCGCGACCGGCTCCTGCGGATATTGTGGAAATTGTTGGTAAGGCGTTTGTGAACTGTCCGCTTGCGGTGCGGGTTGCGCAGGTGCCGCGCTGACCGGGCTGATCTGCAACTTGACGTAAGGTCCCGGGTCGGTGGGCATCAGGGTCGAATACTGCTTGCCCGCGTACTCATACACGACGGTATAACCTGTTGTACGGTTCTCGTAGACGGTTTGCGTCGTGCAGTTTTGAACCTGTGCGAGCTGACTGTTGCCAGACCCTTCGATGCGGTCTCCCACAATCGCGCCACCCAAAAGGCCCAAAAACGTCGCCGCAGCACGACCCGTCCCGCCCCCGATGGCGTTACCCATGGCACCACCCGCAATCGCTCCCACGACGGCACCTGCGCCGGATTTTTGAGGTTGAACGGGCACATTGGATGTGCTGCAGACTTGCCGCGGCTGCGCAACCTGATTGATGATGGGTGTACTGGAAATCACCCGTCCCAATTCCTCTGCATTGCAAATCGCCCCGGTTGCAGCCAAGGCCATCAATAGCGCGCCTTTTTTCATGTTCAACTCCTTGTTTGCTGTTTGGCGCGAATGTCATGGCCAAAGCTATACAGGGGCAGTCTAAGCGCCTGCCTGACGCAATTCAATGGATGCCAGGTAAAGTTTTCGTAACAATTTGACACATTGCCGCATGGGTATGCGCAGCAACGCCGGGCCGAAGCTACCCTCAACACATCGTTTCGAGCCGCGTGATATCGTCAAAATCCTGGAGAATATATGAGTTTTAGGGCGCTAGCCCCCGTCAAATATGCGCAATAAGCTATATATATTATAGCAGATTGAAGACTTGAGCGGCAGCATCAAGTGTCTCGGCAATGTCCTGGTCAGTGTGCGCCGCGCTGACAAAACCAGCTTCATAGAGCGCAGGTGCGATATAGACGCCCCGGTCCAGCAGACCGTGAAACACCCGGTTAAAGCGATCCGAATCAGTTTTCATGACCTGCAGGTAATTGGTCGGCAGGTCTTTCATCAGAAAGAATCCGAACATGCCGCCTTCACTGTCCGCACTGAACGGTACGCCAGCCCCCGAAGCCAGTTTCTGAAGGCCGGACGTCAGTGAATGGGTTTGCTGCGCAAGCGCTTCAAAAAAGCCCGGCTTGCTGATTTCTCGCAAGGTCGCCAACCCACAGGCTGTCGCGACCGGATTGCCAGACAGGGTTCCCGCCTGGTAAACAGGTCCAAGTGGCGCCAGCTGCTCCATGACAGCGCGGGAGCCACCAAATGCGGCCAGCGGCATGCCGCCACCAATCACCTTGCCCAATACGGTCATATCAGGCGCGAAACCAGGAATTGCGCTTGCATAGACGCTTTGGGCGCTACCCAATGCAACCCTGAATCCGGTCATCACTTCGTCAAATACGAGCAAGACGCCGTGTTGAGTACACAACTCGCGGCAACGCTTCATGAAAGGTACTGATGCCCGCACAAAATTCATGTTGCCAGCAATGGGCTCAATCATCAGGCATGCCAGCTCCGAACCATGCAGCGCAAAGGCTTCCTCCAGTTGAGCAAGGTTGTTGTACTCAAGAACCAGCGTGTCGCGCACGACCTCGGGCGGCACGCCTGCGCTGGTTGGATTGCCGAACGTGGCAAGACCGGAGCCTGCCTTGACCAGCAGCGCGTCCGCGTGGCCGTGATAGCAGCCCTCGAACTTGATGAATTTGCTACGACCCGTGGCACCGCGCGCCAGGCGGATCGCGCTCATTGCGGCTTCCGTGCCGGAGCTCACCAGTCGCACCATGTCCATGGATGGCACCAGGCGAATGAGCTCCTCTGCCAACTCTACTTCGCGCTCGGTAGGTGCGCCGAATGAGAAGCCTTCCAGTACGGCTTTTTGAACGGCTTCCACAACCGCTGGATGGCCGTGACCCAAAATCATCGGTCCCCACGATCCAATGTAGTCAATGTAGCGCTTGCCGTTGGCATCCCAAAAACAGGAGCCTTGCGCGCGCTTCACAAATCGGGGTGTACCGCCTACCGCTTTAAACGCGCGCACGGGCGAATTGACACCGCCTGGAATGGATCGCCGGGCGCGTTCGAACAGTTGCGCATTGAGGTCAGTGTTTTGCATCAGTGTTTGGTATCGGTGGGGGAAAGCTCAAAACCGTGGATGAGGTCTGGAGCATCCTCATTGGCATCTTCTTCATCACCCTCGGGCTGCGCCCAGAACAGTCGATCAGGAACAACATTGCCCATTCCCGGGCGAAAGCCGCTGTCAAGGCAGCGGTCAAGGTAGCTTAGCGCTTCCCTGAATGCTTCAGTCAAATCTGTGCCACTGGCCAGCAGTGCCGCAAGCGATGCACACAGCGTGTCTCCTGCACCTGAAAAGATCGCTTCGAACCGCTCAAATTTCTCGCTGGCAATGACCGATTGGGGTGATGCAAGAACGTTATCAATGAATTGGTCTGGCAGCGGGATGCCGGTGACCAAGGTATAGGGCACGCCCTGCTCATGCGCTGCTCGTGCGATGTCGCGCGCACCTGGATTTTTTTCAGATCCCCAGTCAGGTAGCAGCCATCGCCACAACGTACTGTGGTTTCCAACCAACACCGTAGTTTGCGGCAAAATCAGTTCGTGAAAAGCGTCCAGATACAGATCAATCTGGACCTCATTCCACCACGACAAGTCCGGCATATAGGCCACAAGCGGCACATCGGCATAGTCACTTGCTATGCCCGCAACGGCGCTCAAATTTTCTGGCGTGCCGACAAATCCAACCTTGATAACTTGCACGGGGACGTCCTCCAGAATGACACGAGCCTGCTCGGTCACCGCGTCTTCCTCCAGAGGGAAATGGTCAAATATTTCCGCCGTATCCCGCGCATAAGAGCCGGTCATGATGGGCAATGCGTGAGCACCCACCGAGGCAATTGCCGTCACGTCGCCCGACAGGCCGCCCGCACCGCTGGGGTCGTTCGCATTGAAGACCAGAACGCACGCGGGATGAGTCGCCTCAGTGTCGTCAGGAGAAGGGGTGGAAGGATCTGGTTGAATCATGAATATGCCCGTTGTTTTCATCGGGAACAAAGTCGCATATTTGACGATTTTGAGAGCAGGAAACGCAAAACGCGGATATCACGCCCATACAATCGTTGCATTCTATTCGAAGGCCCCGTAAGCTGTGCGAGAAACTAAAACATGGATGTGTCTGATCTGCGGCTGGATCTATGACGAAGCGTTGGGTTCACCCGATGAAGGTATTGCTCCGGGAACTGCCTGGGCAGACGTTCCAATGAACTGGACTT
The DNA here is from genome assembly GCA_024642025.1 of Comamonadaceae bacterium. Classification (GTDB taxonomy): domain Bacteria; phylum Pseudomonadota; class Gammaproteobacteria; order Burkholderiales; family Burkholderiaceae_C; genus Egaibacter. The sequence goes on from JAHEBY010000042.1 coordinate 4,459, forward strand.
GTCCCGAGTGCGGCGCGCGCAAGGAAGATTTTGAAATGGTCCAGATTTAGTCTCCTGCCACGTTTTGGTTTGATGGTGGGAGTTTGCAAACCAATTCAAGCCAGCGTTGGCTTTTTGTGAATACGAATGGATTGAATCTTGAAAGTTCTGGTCATAGACGATAGCAATACCATCCGGCGAAGCGCCGAGATCTTCCTAAAGCAGGGGGGGCATGAAGTCATGCTTGCGGAAGATGGGTTTGATGCGCTTGCAAAGGTCAACGATTATCTGCCTGATGTCGTGTTCTGCGACATCCTTATGCCGCGTCTTGACGGCTACCAGACCTGCGCCATCATCAAGCGGAATCAAAAATTCGCCTCCTTGCCTGTCATGATGCTGTCGTCAAAGGATGGCGTGTTCGACAAAGCCCGCGGGCGCATGGTTGGTGCGCAAGATTATCTGACCAAGCCATTTACCAAAGATCAACTGTTGCAAGCCGTTCAACTGGTTGGCGCGGCCGTGCACGGAGAGACCTGATGCCCATTAAGAATGTATTAATCGTGGATGACTCCAAGACGGAGTTGATGTTTTTGACTGATTTGCTTCAGAGTAACGGTTTATCGGTTCGTACAGCGCAAGGCGCAGATGAGGCGTTTCGCAAGCTTGCAGAGGAAAAACCGGACCTTATCTTGATGGATGTCGTAATGCCCGGCCAAAACGGCTACCAACTGACGCGCGCGATCAATCGAATGCCCGAATACAGTGGAATTCCGATCATTATGTGCACCAGCAAAAATCTTGAAACTGACCGGGTTTGGGGCCTGCGCCAAGGCGCAAAAGACTATATAACCAAGCCGGTCAATGCGGCCGAACTGATGGCCAAAGTTAACGCGTTGGGGTAACCGCAAGTTATGGCGAATCGCGAAGCTCTGCGAGAACTCCAAACCCGTCTGGCCAGCAGGCTGCAAACAGCGCGTGAGGAGGGGGTGGTCGCCTCTTGGCTCGCGGTTAAGGCGGGGGGAGCCCAATTCATATTTCCGCTGGCCCAATCCGGTGAGATTTTCCCACTGGCGGCCTTGCAGCCTGTGCCATACGCTCAGCCGTGGTTCATGGGCGTTACCAATTTGCGTGGTGGTTTGCATGGGGTGGTCGATTTGGCCCAGCTGGTGTCCAGCATCTCGGGGATGCCTCATGTGGCTCAAGCTGGCAAGGTCACGGCAGACTCGCGGGTCATCACACTGAACGCTGTTCTTGAGGTTAACTGCGCATTGCTGGTGGATAGCCTGGCCGGGCTTCGCAACCTGGCGTCGTTTTCGGGTTCTGTTGGGCCTGACGCGGGGTCGCCGGAATTTTTCGGCAATCGCTATTCCGATCTTGAGGGCGGCGTATGGCAGGAGATCGACCTTCGTTCCCTCTCCCAGTTCCCCGGTTTTTTGAATATCAACGCTTAATTCAGTTAGCGAACTCCTGAGGCTCCATCATGTCCGTAATCGACCAAATAAAGAAGCTCCTAGTCAGCAAGCCTGCTGAGGCAGAATCAGAAGCCGGACTCAGTTTGTCTGAGCCGGACATCGCCGGTGGACAGGCTGGTGCAGCAACCTTCAAGGTGCAGCCGGACGATATGCATACGACTTCAGACGAGGAGCCATTGCAACAGGCTGTCGCGCCCGCCTTTGGGGCTGACGGTGACTCAGGCGACTTGGTGACTTTGCCGCTACTTGGCCGGCGTACCGTTCAACAGCACCAGCAAGTGCTGGCCATCCTATTGGCGCTGGCGCTGCTGGTGCTCGGCGTCGTGACATTTATTGCGCTCAATCAAACGGCCGCGGCCGCGCGGCAACTGTCGGCAACCGGAGCCTCCTTGATGGAATCCCAGCGAATTGCCAAGACTGTTTCTCAAGCCTTCGTGGGTGGTGTGCAGGCTTTCCCCGAGTTGCAGGAGAGTTCGAGGGACTTGGCCAAGGCTGTTCGAGGGCTGAAGGCAGGCGATAGCACAATGGGGTTGGTCGCGCTGGGCACCCAATATGATGCGGAATTGGGCAAAGTCATGCCGCTAGTTGAGCGCGCCGAAAAAAGCGCTCAGGTTGTGGTGGGTCAGAAAGAAATACTGACCAATGCTGGAGCTGCCCTGCGTCAGATCAACCGTCAGTCAGCCGATCTTTTGGAGATCGCTGAATCGATATCCTCCCTGAAGCTGGAAAAAAATGCGTCGCAGAGTGAAATTTCTGCGACGGGCCAGATGGTTATGCTGACCCAGCGTATCGGCAAGTCATCGAACGAGCTCATCAATGCGAGTGGCGTCAGCCCCGAAGCGGTGTTTTTGCTTGGAAAGGACTTGAATTCGTTCAGGGAGATTGCTCAAGGCCTGCTGAACGGAAGCGCTGAGTTGCGATTGCCAGCGGCTGCGGACGGTCCGGTTCGCACCCAGCTGCAAGCACTTTTGAAAGTCTATGACGAAACTCGTGCACAGGCCGGTGCGATTCTTGGCAACCTGCAAGGGCTGGTTTTGGCTCGCGAGTCGGTGGATTCGATCGTTGCCGACAGCGAACCCTTGCGTAAAGGCCTTGAGGAACTGCAAACAAAACTCTCTGGGCAGGCCGGGCTTGGCAAAGGCAGCTTGCTGATTCTGGTTCTGGCCGCTGCCCTGGCTCTTTTATTTGCTGCGGGCATTGCACGTGTGCAGCTGCTGGGTAGCCGCAATAGTCAGATTAAGGCGGAATCGCAGCGATTGGACGCGGAGCGTCTTGAGCAGGAAGCCAAGCGCGTGAATGACGCCAATCAGGCCGCCATTTTGCGGCTGATGAACGAATTGCAGACGGTTGCTGAAGGGGACCTTACCCAGGAAGCAACTGTGACTGAAGACATTACCGGCGCCATTGCTGACTCGGTGAACTATACGGTCGAAGAATTGCGTGCCCTGGTATCCAACGTTCAAAATACTGCCACACGCGTCGCGCAGACAACTGCCGATGTCGATGCCACCTCCACCGAACTCCTGGCTGCGTCTAATGAACAACTGAGTGAAATTCGGGAAACCGGACGTTCGGTCGTGGACATGGCCACGCGAATCAACGATGTGTCGTTTCGCGCGCAAGAGTCTGCATCTGTTGCGCGCCAATCCCTGCAAGCTGCGGAAACCGGCTTCAAGGCTGTGCAAAACGCGATCGGCGGTATGAACACGATTCGCGATCAGATTCAGGATACATCCAAACGTATCAAGCGTCTGGGAGAGTCTTCGCAGGAGATCGGCGAAATTACAGAACTGATTTCTGACATTACCGAGCAAACCAACGTTCTGGCGCTGAATGCGGCCATTCAGGCAGCATCTGCTGGCGAGGCAGGGCGAGGATTCTCGGTTGTTGCGGAAGAGGTTCAGAGGCTCGCTGAGCGGTCCGCCGACGCGACCCGCCAAATCTCGGCGCTGGTGAAAGCCATTCAAACCGACACGCAAGACGCGGTGGGCGCCATGGAGCGTTCTACACAAGGCGTGGTGGAGGGTGCCAAGCTTTCAGATAATGCGGGCTCCGCGTTGACCGAAATCGACCAAGTTTCACGTCGCCTTGCCGAACTGATCGAGCAGATTTCAGCGTCCGCGTCCCGCGAGGCGGGCTTGGCAAATGAAGTGGCCAGTAACATTCAGCACATTTTTGCCGTGACTGAGCAAACCGGGGAGGGCACTCGCTCCACGGCTACCCAGGTTCGTGAGCTTTCAAGAATGGCCGAGGAATTGCGTCAGTCCGTCTCGCGATTCAAGATTGCTTGATCCAGACTTTATTGAAGTTGTCATAGGCAGGAGTGCACGATCCCATGCAAACGAACGCAGCCGCTGTGAGTGACCAAGACTCTGTGCCAGTTGACCTCGGCCCGCTGGCTTGGGTGCTTGACGAGCTAAGAAAGTCTCTGGATGGTGCAACCAAAGCAATGCGTCGCTTTGCTCGTGATGCTGAGTTGGCGCGCGGCGCAGACATTGCCGAACTTGACGCCAGTCAGCTGCGCATTGCACGCCAACAACTCCATCAAGCAGTTGGTGCCCTGGAAATGGTGGGGCTCGCCGCGCCCGCCAAGGTGCTGCGCGCGATGGAGGCAATGGCTCAAAAATTTGTCGAACGTCCAGAACTTTGCAGTGACGCTGCGGCGACGAAACTGGAGCGTGCGAGCTTTGCTTTGACTGAGTATCTTGAAGGCGTGCTCAAGGGCAAAAATGCTTCGCCGGTTGCACTGTTTCCGCAATATCGGGATGTAATGGAGCTTGCGTCTGATGGACGCGTGCACCCGGCTGACCTTTGGATGATTGAGTGGAGATGGATCGACATAGCACTCTCGCCACGCCCTGAGACCTTGGCATACAGCCCAGAAGTACGATCTAAAGTCGATCGGATTGTCTTGAAAGTCGTGAAATCGGGTGATGCTCCTGCTGCAATTGCCATGCGGGACATCAGCATGGGTTTGTCGAGTGGGCACTCTGGTCTGGAACGCAGGGTTTTCTGGAAAATAACAGCAGCTTTTTTTGAGGCCATTGGGTATGGATTGTGTCCTGCCGATGTCTACTTAAAGCGCGTAGCTTCCCGTGTCATCATTCAATATAAGGCCTTGGCTTCTGGCGAGAAAACGGTTTCTGACCGTTTGGCTCAGGATATGCTTTTTTTCATCGCTCAGGCTGCACCGCCCGAGGGTGTACAGCTGCTCGTGTTGCCTGCGGTTCGGTCCGCGTATGGCCTGATCCGTACTAAAACTTTTGCGTATGAGACCACCCAGTTTGGTCGATTTGATCCTGCGTTGCTCGTACAGGCTCGTAAGCGAATTGCATCCGCCACGGAAACTTGGTCGGCACTTGCGGGCGGAGATACCAATCGCCTGAAGACAGCTTCGGATCAGTTTGCGGCAGTTAGTGAGTCGATTTTAAAGCTTCATCCCGAGTGTGGTGACTTGGCTCGTGCCCTGACACTGGCCGTTGAAAGCACGGCTAAAACAGGCGAGCCTCCGAGCACGCCGGTTGCGATGGAAGTCGCCACAGCGGTGCTTTATCTCGAGGCGGCATACGCTGATCTCGACCCCACTGAATCCCAGATGGCCGAGCGGAGCCGACGCCTCGCAGGTCGGCTGGATCATGTCTTGACCGGAGGTCAGCCGGAGCCCCTTGAGGGCTGGATGGAGGAGCTTTACCGTCGAGTCAGCGATCGCCAGACAATGGGCAGCGTAGTTGATGAATTGAGAACATCGCTGGGCGAAGTGGAAAAGTCCCTGGATCAGTTTTTCAGAAACCCGTCCGACAAAGTGCCGTTGCATGAGGTTCCAAGCAAACTCGCGCAGATGCGTGGCGTTTTCTCTGTTTTGGGGCTAGACCAGGCGTCTTTGGCGACTGTTCGCATTCGCGACAGTGCCGAAAAGTTCCTTGTGGACGAAGTGAGTGACTCCGCGCGCAGTTCCGGCACCTTCGAGAAGCTTGGGAATAGCTTGGGTGCATTGGGCTTCCTGATCGATATGTTGAGCTATCAGCGCTCGCTGGCCAAAAAGCTCTTTATCTACGATGAGGACGCGGGTGAGTTCAGGCCGCTGATGGGTCGTGAGAAGGCGGCTGCGGTGAAAGAGCCCATTTCGGGCGAGGATGAAGAATTCGCGCCATCTGGCTGGAGTGGTGATGCAGCGAATTCGCGGTTTCCTTCGGAGCTTGAGTCATTGGCTTCTGCAGACCATACATCACACCTTCAACCACTCGGTAAAGCACGTGAATCTGCGCATGCACCCTTGCCGGCCACAGCGCCAGCGCCGGGCGTTGACCAGGAATTGCGGGAGATCTTTCTCGAGGAAGCTCGCGAAGTGGTTCAAACTGGATTGGCGGCGATTGAGGCTCTAACTGCTGCACCGGCAAATCTTGGGGAACAGACGACGCTTCGCCGTAGTTTCCACACACTTAAGGGCAGCTCTCGCATGGTTGGACTCCATGACTTTGGCGAGGCGGCCTGGTCAATGGAGCAGTTGCTCAATACGTGGCTTGCAGAACAGAAGCCGGCAAGCGTAGAGCTGCTTGATCTTTCCGGAGAATCTTTAAGAGGTTTTGGCCGGTGGGTTGAAGATATTGCCGAAGGGAACGATCCCGGATGGAGCTCACACGCCTTCCGGCAAGCCGCCGATGGCCTCAGGCTTGCTGATGAAGTGGTTGCCTTGAATTTGCCCGGTTCAGACGATACCGAAGTCGGTCTGCTTCGAGAAGATGTTCCTGTCAATCTACCCCCGATTGCCGTGCCATCCCAAGCGGATATCGCCCCAATTCCGGAGGCGGATTTTGGCGATACGCTTCTGTCAGCGTTTGTGCTGCCCGCCGACGAGCCTGCTTTCCAGAGCTCGGAGTTTCAGAATGGTAATGCCCCCGAATTGCCGCAGTCAGCAGAGATCGGAATCGAGAGCGTTGCGCCACTCGAATTGAGCGATATTGACTTCGGTGAGCTTTTTGATGAACCCCCGACAACTGCGCCACCGGTAGATTCTTCGTCGCATACGCCCGACGCCGTACCGTTTGATGAGACCCCGCCATTGCTCGGTGCGTCACCTGAGTCTTATCCTGTCACCCACAGCGACGAACAGGTCAAGGTCATAGGCCCCCTGCGTATCGGTATCCCCTTGTACAACGTGTTCTTGAATGAGGCGGACGAATGGTCAAGGCGGCTTTCGAACGAGATGTCTGAGTGGGTGCTCGAAATACACGAACCCTTGCCTGATTCATGCGTTGCGCTTGCCCACTCTTTGGCTGGCAGCTCCGCCACTGTTGGGTTTACTGGATTGTCGGAAATCTCGCGTGCACTGGAGCAGGCGCTACGGCATGTGCAGCTGCATGGCCAGAGTAGCCCCGAACAGGCGAGTGATTTTGTAGGGGCCGCCGAGGAAATCAGGCGCCTCCTGCACCAGTTTGCCGCTGGATTTTTGAAAGAGCCCAATCCCAGAATTCTGGACTCTTTGCACAGCATCTTGGACACTCAGTTTCCCCTACATGATCTTGAAGGTTCAACCGGAGCCAGATCAAATTATGCTGGACTCTCTTGGGACACAGACGAGCCGCTCCTGTCGCCTGATTCCGAGATTGAGCGTGGGCTCGTGGAAGACGCCAAGTCCGGCCTGGCTGTGCAGCCAGCAACGGGGCAGGTCGACGAAATAGGACCAACAGACGCAGCCCCTTCTAGCGAGTTTGTGTTTGACCCGAGCGCCATGGCGGGGTTAACCGCGGCGTCGCAACGGGTCGTTGTCCAGGAAGTTGATGATGACCTGGATCTGAACGACTCGCTTGATGCAGACTTGTTTCCTATTTTTGAGGAAGAAGCTCTTGAGCTGATGCCGCAATTGAGCGGTGCATTGCGTCAGTGGGCCGCCCGACCAGACAACCTCGGCGCACGAGCT